>JACSRL010000225.1 GCA_014879765.1 Anaerolinea sp.
CACTTGCGCCGAAGCGCAGCGCAGGTGCAAGTGTCGAAATCAACGTGTTCGCACCCGCCGGCTGAGCAGTTACAATGGGTGAATGGTGAATGGGTGAATGGTGAATGCCGCTCGCTGAGCAGCACAGCCGCCGTGCCACCCAGGTTACAATGGGTGAATGGTGAATGGGTGAATGGGTGAATGGGTGAATGGGTGAATGGGCGATGGGGAGCGGGCTACATGACTACGCCGCCGTTGACCATTAGGGTTTGGCCGGTGAGGAAGTTGGCGGCGGGGGAGGCGAGGAAGAGGAGGGCGGCGGCTACGTCGTCGGGTGTGCCCCAGCGTTGCAGGGGGGTCTGGCTGCGCAGCCGTTCGTACAGCGTGCGGTTGACGCCCTCACCCCAGGCGGTTTCGATCCAGCCGGGGGCGATGATGTTGACGCGCACGGTGGGGGCCAGGCCGCGCGCCAGCGCCTTGCTGAAGCCGGCGATGCCAGCCTTGGCCGCGGCGAAGAGCTGGCCGCTCTCCGTGCCCACGCCGCCGCTCAGGGCCTGGTCCCAGCCGACGTTGATGATCTGGCCGCCGCCCTGGGCCGCCATGCGCTGCCCTACCAGGTGTGAACAGAGCAGCGTGGCGCGCAGATCCACCTCTAGCAACTGCTGCACGCGCTGGGCAAAGGGCAGATGCAGCGCGCCGCCGGTGAGCACATCCGCGCCGGCGTTGTTGACCCACAGGTCGACGCGGCCGCCCAGCGCGGGCCAGGCCGCTTCGACCAGACGCTCGATTTGAGCGGGGTCGGCCAGGTCGGCCAAGACCACGGGAGCGCGGCGACCGAGACTGGCAATCTCCCCGGCCACAGCCGCCGCGGCCTCGGCGTTGCGCCCATGCACCAGCACGTCCGCGCCCGCGCCGGCCAGCGCCCGCGCCATGGCCCGGCCAATGCCGCTGGTGCTGCCGGTAACGACAGCAGTCATCTCACGCCTCACGTTTCACGCCTCACGATGGCGTCGGCCATGCGCGCCACGCGCGCCATGGGCTGCACGTCGTGGACGCGCACCACGTCGGCCCCGCGCGCGATGGCAATGGCCACAGCCGCGGCCGTGCCCTCGATTCGTTGCTCCGGCGGCAGGTCCAGGGTGTAGCCGATGAAGGATTTGCGGCTTGGCCCCACCAGCAGGGGGAAGCCCAGGCTGCGCAGCTCCCCCAGCCTGTCCAGCAACGCCAGATTCTGCGCCACGGTCTTGCCGAAGCCGATGCCCGGATCCAGCAGGATGTGGCTGTCGGGGATGCCGGCGCCGCGCGCCAGGTCGATGCTGACTTGCAGCTCGGCCGCGATGTCGCCCAGCAGCTCGTTGTAGTCGGTGCCCACGTAGTGGCCGCCCAGCGCCGGGTCGATGCTGACCTGCTGGCGGCGGCTGCGGTTGTGCATCAGGATCACCGGCGCGCCCTGTTGCGCGGCCACCTGGGCGATGGCCGGATCCAAGCGCAGGCCCCAGACGTCGTTGACCAGGCTGGCGCCAGCGGCCAGCGCGGCCGCGGCCACCGCGGCCTTGGAGGTGTCGATGGAGATGGGCACATCCACCGCCGCGGCCAGGCCCTGGATCAGCGGGATCACCCGGCGCAGCTCCTCGTCGGCGTCCACCGGCAGGGCGCCGGGCCGGGTGCTCTCGCCGCCCACGTCGAGGATGTGCGCGCCCGCGGCCACCATGCGCCGCCCCTGCTCGATGGCGGCATCGATCCATCCCTCCTCGCCGGTCGGGTCGTCGCCGCCGGTCGAGCTGCCGCCGGTCGAGCTGCCGCCGGTCGAGTAGCGCAGCGTATCGAGACCCTCCGGCCCGCGTTCCTCGCCGGTCGAGTAGCGCAGCGTATCGAGACCCCTCAGCCCGCGCTCCTCGCCGGTCGAGTAGCGCAGCGTATCGAGACCCCTCAGCCCATCGCCGGAAAAGCTGTCCGGCGTGGCATTGAGGATGCCCATGATGTAGGTCTGGCGGCCCCAGTGAAAGGCCTGCCCGCGAATGACCAGAGATGACACGGCCGGTTGTGCTCCAGATTGATGACGAGAACCACTGACAACGGTTGTTCGATGGAGTATAGCCGGAATGGGATACTTTGGCAAAGGGTTGATCGTCGCAATCCAACCACATTTTTGGTCATCCAAGCGAAGTGGTATATACTGCCGATAGATATCAATATGCTGTGTACCTGTTGAACGGTAAGTAACTGTCAGGTAACTGTTCAGGCGCCGGGCACTTGCGCTTGACACGCGAAGTGCCCGGCACCTGAACAGCTACGTACAGCCAACGGAGAGAATGTCATGGATACAGCCAAGATTTTCCAAAGCGGACGCAGCCAGGCAGTTCGACTGCCCAAAGAGTACCGCTTCGACGACAAGTTAGTGTTTATCAAAAAAGTAGGCGCAGCCGTGGTGCTGTTGCCGTACCAGGTTGGTTGGCAGGCTTTGTTTGACAGCCTGGGGCAGTTTTCGGCGGACTTCATGACAAGTCGAGATCAACCTGAGCAGCAGAACCGGGAGGATGCCTTCGCATGAGGCTAATGCTGGACACCAACATCTGCATCTATCTCATCAAGCAGAAACCTCCCCAGGTGTTCGCCCGTTTCAGAGAACATCAGATTGGCGATATCGGAATTTCTTCGATCACTGTGGCCGAATTACAATATGGCGTGCGCAAGAGCCAGCAGCAGGCGCGCAATCAAGCTGCGTTGGACCAATTTCTCCTTCCTCTGGTGGTGGTGGATTTCGATCAAGCTGCCGCCGCTGCGTACGGTGAGCTGCGCGCCTCCCTGGAGGGCCGTGGATGGTCGCCAGGCCCCTCAGATATGCTGATCGCGGCCCATGCCCTCAGCCGCCAACTGGTCTTGATCACCAACCATGTTGCGGAGTTCAGTCAGGTGGAAGGGCTGATTGTTGAGAGCTGGGCCGTGTAACACAAGCCGCATGGCATTCGAAATGAAAGCAGAAGCAACATGAAAAAGGGCAGAACCGTCCTACAGGCCAAACGCTTTGGCATCCATAGCTGCACCGCCAACACCTCGCTGTTGGCTGCGATCCGCATCATGGTGGAGGAAGAGATCAGCTCGCTGGTGGTGGCGGATGACGCGGGCTACCTGCTGGGGCTGATCACCCGCAACGACGTGCTGCGGGTCTACATCAACCAGGACCGCTGGGCCGCGCTGCCGGTCAAGGACTTCATGCAGCGCGATATCCCCGTGGTTTCCCCGCAGACGCTGCTGATCGACGCCGCACGTCTGATGGTCAGCCAGCGCGCCCGCCAGGTGGTGGTGGCGCTGGATGAGGCGGGCAAACTCCGCCCGGTGGCCATGCTGACCGACGCCGACCTGGCCTATCACCTGGTCAAGAGCGGTTGAGATGACGCTGCCTCAGTTTGTCAGCCACAACGGCCGGCTGATCGCGCCGGCCGACGCGCACATCTCCATCTTCAACCCGGTGATCTTCGGCGCCTTTGGCGTCTACGAGTCGATCCAGCTCTGCCAGGGGGTCTGTTTCCGCCTGGACGATCACTTGCAGCGGCTGGCCGACTCGGCCGCGGCCATCGACCTGGAGCTGCCGGCCGACCTGGCGACCATCGCCCAGTGGAGCCACGCGGTGATCGCGGCCCATGGCTGCCGCGACGCGCTGATCCGCATGTTTGCCCTGGGCGCCGCGGCCGGCCATGCGGCGCAGATCTTCATCTGGCCCGAGACGCCGCGCACGCTGCCGCCGGAGCTCTTCCAGCAGGGGGTGGGCGCGGTGACTTTTCAGGGGGAGCGCGCCCTGCCCCACGCCAAATCGCTCAACACCCTGGTCAATCACCTGGCGCGGGCGCGGGCGCAGCGGGCCGGCGAGCACGAGGGGCTGTTGGTGGATCGCCACGGCTGCGTCACCGAGGGTTCCACCAGCAATCTGTTCGTGGTGCAGGAGGGCGTCTTGTTGACCGCGCCGGCCGCGGAGGTGCTGGCCGGCGTGACCCAACTGGAGCTGCTGGCCCTGGCCCGCGATCTGGCGCTGCCGGTGGAGCAGCGCCCCCTGCCGCTGGCCGATCTGCCCCGCTGGGAGGAGGCATTCCTGTGCAGCACCAGCCGCCATGTGCTGCCGCTGGTGCGCATCGACGGCCAGCCTATCGGCGCCGGCCGGCCGGGCCCCATCACCCACAGCCTGCACCAGGCCTTCGAGCGCCATTTCCTGGCTGAGATCCAGCGCGGACACGAAAGGAACCCCCTGTCATGATCCACATCATCACCGACAGCACCGCCGGCCTGCCTGCGGACCTGGCGCAGCGCTACGATATCCCGGTCATTCCCCAGGTGATCGTCTTCGGCGACGAGTCTTACCTGGAAGGGATCGAGATCGACCAAGCTGCCTTCCTCCAGCGCCTGCGTGCGGCCAAGACCTTGCCCACCACCGCCGCGCCGCCGCCTGGCTTGTTCGAGGATATCTTTCGCACGCGCGCCGCGCCGGGCGATACCTTTCTGTGCATCCACCCCTCGGCTGAAATCAGCGGCACTGTGCGTTCGGCGCTGATCGCGGCGGCTGACTTCCCCGACCTGGACATCCGCGTCATCGACACCCGCACCATCGCCGGCCCGTTGGCCACGCTGGCGCTGCTGGCCGCGCAGTGGGCGCAAGAGGGCGTTGACGCCGACGCCATCGTGGGCCGCGTGCAGGCCATGATCCCCCGAGCCCAGCTCTATTTCCTGGTGGACACGCTGGAATATCTGCAAAAAGGGGGGCGCATCGGCGGCGCGGCCGCGTTGATCGGCAGCGTCTTGCAGGTCAAGCCGATTCTGGAGCTGCGCGCGGGCCGGGTCGAGCCGCTGGAGCGGGAGCGAACCCATCGCAAGGCGCTGGAGCGCCTGCAGGAGCTGACGCGGGCGCAGGCCCCGCGCGGGCCGGAATCCCATCTGTCGGTGCTGCACGCCGGCGCGGCCGACGCGGCGCGAACGCTGGCCGCCAATCTGGGCCGCGATCTGGCCATCCCTGAGGTGATGATCATGGAACTGACCCCGGCCATCGTCACCCACGCCGGACCGGGGGTGTTGGGAGTTGGTTTCTTCGCGGCGAGCTGACGGGTGTTAGTGGCGGGGGGGGGCGGGACATGGAAGGGGTCAGCGGCCGGGCCGCACGTCGCGCACCAGGCCGGCCTGCACGGCATAGGCGGCGGCGTGGGCGCGGCTGCGCAGGTGCAGCTTGGCCAGGATGTTGGCCAGGTGCGTCTTGACCGTGTGCTCCGACAGCTTCAGCCCGTCGGCGATCTCTTTGTTGCTCAGCCCCTGGGCCACCAGGCGCAGCACGTCCATCTCGCGCTCGCTCAGCTCAGGGCTGGGCGCGGCGGCCGGCTCCCGGGGCGCGGCCGCGGCCAGGGTGCGAAATTCCTCCAACAGCCGCAGGGCCATGGAGGGGGCCAGGATCGCCTCGCCGGCCAGCACGCGCTGCAAGGCGTCGATCAGCTCGGCCGCGCCGACGTTTTTGAGCAGATAGCCGGCCGCGCCGGCCCGAATGGCATCGAACAGATCCTCGTCCCGCTCCGAGACGGTGAGCATCACCACCGGCAGCGTGGGGTGCTGCCCCTTGATCTGGCGCACCGCATCGGGGCCGGAGAGCAGCGGCATGTTGACGTCCATCAGCACCAGGTCGGGCTGAAGCTGGCTGGCCAACGTCACCGCGTCCTGGCCGTTGGCCGCCTGGCCGACGATCTGCAGCTCGGCATAGTCGCCCAGGATGCGGATCAGGCCGTGGCGAAACAGATTATGGTCGTCGACGATCAGCAGGCGGATGGGGGAGGTGCTCATACAGGTTCTCAGGGTCACAGGGAGTGCGGGTGGAGCGGCACGCGCGCGGTCATGCGCGTGCCCTGGCCGGGGCTGGTGGCGAAGGTAAGCTGGCCGTCCAGGCTGCGCACCCGCTCCCGCATGCTGGCCAGCCCCACGTGGCCGCGCGCCAGCGGGCTGGCCGCGTCGAAGCCCTGGCCGTCGTCGGCCACGGTCAGCTCCAGCGCGCCGTTCTCCCGGGCCAGGCTGACCCAAACGCGGCTGGCATGGGCGTGGCGGCGCACGTTGGCCAGCGCCTCCTGGGTGATGCGCAACAGGTGCAGCGCCACCTCCGGCGGCAGATCTGGCGGCGCATCGACACAGGAGCAGTCCACCGGCAGACCGGAGCGGCGGCTGAAATCCTCCACGTGGATGCGCAGCGCGCCGTCGAAGCCGCCCGGTCGATCCACCGTCAGGCGCAGGCCGTCGATGGTCTCCCGCAGGTCCAGATAGGCCTCGGCGATCACCTGGCGCAGCTCCTTCAATTCGGCCGGCAGCCGTTCCGCCTCGCCGCGGTCGACCATGCCCTCGATGCGTTCGGCCTGCATGCCCAGGTAGCCCAGGGTCTGCGCCAGACCGTCATGCATCTCGCGCGAGAGGCGATAGCGCTCCTCCAGCACGGCCGTCTGGCGCAGTTGACCGTAGAGCTGGGCGTTGCGCACGGCCAGCGCGATCTGGCTGGCGATGGCCTTCATCAGCTCCACCTGCGCCAGCTTGAACGCGCCCGGCTGCACCGCGGCCAGGAAAAGCGCGCCCAGCGTTTCCCCCTCGGTCTGCAAGAGCAGCAGCGCCGTCGAAGGAAAGCCGCCGCCGCTCACCTGTTCCTGAAAGATGATGGGTTGGCCCGCGGCCCGCGCCCGCTCGGCCAGGCGCAGCGCCTGGCCAAAGGCCGGCGCGCCCAGCTCGTCGCCCAGGCCGCGCTGGCTGCGCACATCCCACGAATCGCCGGCCGTCAGCAAAATCGCGCCGGCCTGCACGTCCCAGCCGGCGATGGCCGTGTCCAAGGCCCGGCCAAGCAGCGCATCCAGGCTGTGGCGCTCCTGAGTGGCCCGATCCATGGCATAGAGCGTGGCCATCTGGCGGGCGCGCAGGCGGGCTGCCTCCATCGCGCCGCTCACCTCGGTGGCCAGGATGCTGACCAGATGGATCTGTTCCTGGGAGGGGTGGACGCCTGGCGTCAGATAGGCGGAAACGACGCCGGAGCGCTGATCGCCGCGGCCCAGCGGCATACAGACGATGCGATCCAGGTTGCTGCCCGCGCTGGCCGTGCGCACCGAGGCCAACAGGTGGCACTGGTCGCTGAGATGGGCGGTCAACGGCTGGCAGTTGGTACACTGCTGAGGGGAATGGACGCTCTCGGTTTGTTGGCGCAGCGCCTGCACCGCGCGGCTGTCCAGGCCGTAGGACATCTCCAGCGTGCTGCGGGCCTGCTCGGCGTCGAAGGTGATCACCGAGGCGCTGGCCGCGCCCAGCAGCTCCACCGGGATGCGCGCCGCGATCTCCAGCAGCTCCTGCACGTCGCTGGAGTTGGTCACGCGGCGGCCCACCTCGTGGATAGTCTGAAGCTGGCGATGGGTCTGCTCCAGGTCGGCGTAGGCCAGGCGCAGATCGGCCTCGGCCTGTTCCTGGCGCGCGGCCGCGGACAACAACGCGCGCAGCCCCAGCCAGACTGCCAGCACTCCGGTGATGCTGTAGAGCGCCAGGTGGATCCACTCCCGCGGGGCGGCGGGAAAAAGGCGCAGCACAGCCAGCAGCAGCGCCTGGTGCAGCGCAGCCGCGCCGACGACGATGATCACCACCGGCCAGCGCAGCTCAGCCAGACGCCGGGTGAGGCGGTTGATGGAGGGAGCAGGGGGGGCGCCTGCGGTCTCTGGGGTCATGGGCGTCCATTCTACCACGAAGCCGCGCTGCGGCCAAGGGCAGGCGCGCGGCAGCAGCCAGGGCTTGATTCGCAGTCAGGCAAGCGTCTGTTTGACGGACAAGCCAATGAAGGGTAGAATGACCGCAATCGGTTCTTCCCCACTCCGATCCGCTCAGCCCGTTGCTGTCTCCGGCCGGACAGCGTCCAAGCGGATCCCCTCTGCCGGCTGCGCGTGGCGCTACAACGCTCTCACCCCGTAGCCGGGCTCTCCGACGTGCGGCCCCTGTTGTCTTCCCCATCAGTCGATCGTCTATTCGATTCGATCCGGCCAGTCAGAAACCGGGTCTTGCCGTAAAACCTGGTTTCTCCAGACCAGACTTGTATGCGCAAGGCCCGACGTGCAGGTGAGGAGGTGGTCAGCCAGCATCAACCATCGACGATTCCATCCTAGCCCCGTTTGTCACCGCAAGCTGACCACCGGGCGCAGCCTACCCCGCCCGGCAGTCAGGCACACAATCCCAAGGAGCAACTCGACATGCAACGCAAGCGATTCGTCTACCTGCTGGCCATTCTGGCTCTGCTGGTATCCATGCTGCCGCTGGCCGCGGCGGCGCAGGAAGGCCCCACCGCCTCTTTTCAGATCGAAGAGTTCGCGGCCGCCGATGACAAGGCGCTGGCCGGCTCGGCCGCGGCCGGCGCCGCCCCCTTCTACGCACCCGACGGCATGAACCTCTTCAGCGAGACCGAACCCAACGACACCGCAGCCACGGCCAACGCGCTGGCCGGCAGCCAGGCGGTGGTTCTGGGCAGCATCAGCCCGGCCGGCGACTACGACTACTTCTCCTTCAGCGCCAACGCCGGCGACCGCGTCTACGCGGCGGTGCAGACCCAGTGGTCCAACGCCTCCGGCGACTCGCGGCTGGATGTCATGGCCAGCGACGGCGTGACCTCGCTGGAGTTCGACGACGACAGCGGCAGTTTCGGGGCGTTGTCCTCGGCCATTGGCGGCGCCATCATCCCCGCGACGGGCACCTATTATGTCCGCGTCTACGGCTACACCGCCACCACCGTGATCACCCCCTATCACCTGCACGTGCGGGTGCAGAGCGGGACGCCCACGGCCGAGGTGGAGCCCAACAACGATCTGGCCACAGCCACGCCGCTGGCGGCCTCGCAGTGGATGAGCGGCACGATCACCGCGACCACCGACCCTGATTACTTCTCCTTCGCCCTGAACGCCGGCGATTCGGTCTTTCTGGGCCTCGACATGGACCCCGGTCGCGTCGCCAGCAACACCACCTGGAACGGCCGGCTGGGCATGGGCCTCTTCGGCGGCGCCGGCAACATGATCCTGGTCGCTAACGACGGTAGCACCACCAAGCCCCACGCCGAAGCCTTCTTCATGACGGTGCAGCAGGCGGGCACCTACTTCGCCTACGTCGACAGCACGTCGACGGCTGGCTTGGGCCCCAACGCGCGCTACCATCTGAGCGTCAGCATCTATCCCAAGGCGACGCAGCAGAACTGCACCACCTTCACCAGCAGCGACGTGCCCAAGGCCATCGGCCCCGGCGTCGGCACGACCACCTCGACCATCACGGTGCCCGGCGCCGTGACCTCGTCCATCACTGACATCAACGCCACCATCGTGCTGACCCACACCAACATGCCCGACCTGGACGTCAGCCTGGTGAGCCCCACCGCGGTCAACGTTCCGCTCTTCACCGACGTCGGCGTCAACACCCAGACCGTCATGAACGTCGGCATGGACGACCAGGCCGCGCTGCCCATCGGCCCCTTCACCGTGGTCGCCGGCATGATCAACCAGCCGGAGCAGCCAGGCCGTCTGGCCAGCTTCAACGGCGCGCCGGCCACCGGCACGTGGACGCTGCAAGTGGCTGACGACGCGGCCAGCAACGGCGGCGTCTTGCAGAGCTGGAGCCTGGAGATCTGCGGCAACCCGCCGCCGCCCTATGCCATCGAACTGAACAAGACTGTGGGCCTCGTGCCGGCCGTCTGCGCGACCACCGACTCGGTCGCCGTGCCCCCGGGCGGCTTCGACGTCTACTACTGCTACACCGTGCGCAACACCGGCCTCAACACGGTCAACACCCACGACCTGGTGGACAGCGAGCTGGGCACGATCTTCACCGGCATGAACCTGTCCCTGGCGCCGGGCGCGACTTATTCGCACATCGTGCAGGCCACCGTCTACGACACCGTGACCAACACCGGCGCCTGGACCGCCTACGACGGCCAGAACTCGGCCTCGGACAGCGACACGGCCACGGTCACCGTGCGTGCGCAGCAGTGCCCGGTCGGCTACCAGCCGGTCACCCTCGACTACTCCTTCTTCGACAATCCCTTCCCGCCGGCCGGCTGGAGCGTCACCAACACCACCACCAACTGCAACGCGGCGGGCGCCGTGCCGGAGTGGACCAACACCAACCCCGGCAACCGCGTCAACCTGACCGGCGGCGTCGGCCCCTTTGCCATCGGCGACAGCGACAAGTGCGGCTCCGGCAGCCTGATGGACACCATCATGACCACCGGCGCGCTGGATTTCACCGGGCTGGTCAGCCCGACGCTCTCCTACAACACCGACTACTACGACCTGAGCGGCACGGCCGGGGCGCAGGCGCTGGTGGATGTCAGCACCGACGGCGGCGGGAGCTGGACCAACCTGCTCACCTGGAACGGCAGCCACCGCGGCCCGCTGCTGGTCACCCAGCCGCTCACCGGCGCGGCCGGCCAGAGCAACGTTCAGGTGCGCTGGCACTACGCCCAAGCCGGTTGGGACTACTGGTGGCAGGTGGACAGCGCCTTTATCACCGCCTGTGAGCCGATCCCCTCCAACCCGGCCATCACGCTGGATAAAACTGTGGGCACCGACCCCACCGTTTGTGCGGCCACCGACCAGATCACCGTCGCGGCCGGCACGGACGTCACCTACTGCTACGAGGTGACCAACACCGGCGACGTCAGCTTCAATACCCACGACCTGGTGGACAGCGAGCTGGGCGCGCTGCTGACCAACTACCCCTACACCCTGACCCCCGGCGCCTCGGCCTTCATCACCGAGACCGCCACCATCAACGTCACCACCGTCAACACCGCCACCTGGACAGCTTCCACCCTGTTCGAGGGCGGCGGCGTGTCGGCCAGCGACGTGGCCACGGTAACGGTGATGCTGGACGACCCCAACATCTACGTCGATCCGCTGAGCATGGCCAGCACCCAGCCGCCCAACGTCCAGATGCAGCAGACGCTGACCATCAGCAACACCGGCGGCGGCATGCTCAACTGGAGCATCGTCGAGGAACCGGCCAGCGCGCCCCCGGCCGCGGCGCCGGAGAACGTGACGGGCTCGACCCTCAGTGCGGTGGCCCCCACAGCGCTGATGCCCGGCGTCCCCACCACGCTCTCTTTCACCGCGCGCTTCGTCTCGCCGGACCTGGAATACGGCGACCGCTTCGACGTTGACCTGCCGGACGGCTGGACCATCGGCGCGGTGAGCGCCAACAGCAGCCCCATGGCCAACGGCTGTTCGAGCGCCATACCGCCGGTGTCGGGCGTCGCGGCCGGCAACGTGGTCTACTGGCAGTCCAAGTCCACCCTGCCGACCGGCTGCGGCGCATGGAACGGCGGCAGCGCCGGCGCAAACTTCACCTTCACCGTCGAGGTCACCGCGCCGAGCTGCAGCGGCGCGCCCTGGGATATCCCCTGGAACATCATCGGCGACGGCTATGGCGCCGCGCCGCACAGCGTCAGCGGCGTCTTCTCGTCCGTCACCTGCGCCCAGCCGCCGCCCACCTGCACCAACCCGGCCGACGTGCCGTGGCTCTCGCCGAGCACCTACAGCGGCGCCAACGCGGGCGGGACTGACACCGATCTGACCGTGGGCTTCGACTCCACCGGTATGGCCGCAGGCACCTACAATGCCAACCTCTGCATCGACAGCGACGACCCCGATCCCGGCCCCGGCAACGAGACCGATCTGGTGATCGTGCCGGTGACCATGACGGTAACGCAACCGCTGGCGCCCAACATCGACGTCAGCCCGCTGAGCCTGAGCGAGACACACGCGACGCCGCCGCAGAGCACCAGCCAGACGCTGACCGTGGCCAACACCGGCGGCGGCACGCTGACCTGGAGCATCGCCGAGGAGCCGGCCGCGGTGCTGGTCCAGCCGGACGCCCCTAATGCCGCGGTGGCGGCCCCGGCCGCCGGCGCCACCGGCAGCCGCGGCAGCGGAACAGACGCCACGGCGCCCATCGCCTACAGCTCGCCGGCCGACTTCAGCGAGGGCTTCGACGACATCACCAACCTGCCCGGCTGGTACATGCAGAACAACTCGTCGCCGCT
>JACSRL010000816.1 GCA_014879765.1 Anaerolinea sp.
TTGCGCAGACGAAGACCATGGACGCACGAGAAAAACCCGGTTTCTGAACGACGGGCTGAGCAGTTACCAGAAGGCTTGGCGGCTTGGCGTGAGATTTGTGAAATGTCGAAACTGATCACGAGGAAATGAGATGAACCATCGATCCAAACTGACCCGTGCGGCGCTGGCGCTGCTGGTGCTGGCCGGCCTCCTGACGTTCTCAGGCTGCGCGTCGACGCCGCTGCCTCCGCTCTTCATCACGCGCGCACAGCGGTCGGCGCAGTCGCAGCCGGCCGCTTCGGCCGCTCCTGCTGCTCCTGTCGCCGCTGCAACAGCCGTCGTGGTGGTTGCACCCACCGAAGTTGCACCCACTGCGCCGGCGCCGGCTGAGACGGCGCCGGCTGAGACGGCGCCGGCTGCGCCCGCCGCGGCCGTCGCTGCCGGTCAGGTGCTCACGCCGACCGTTGTCGTCACCACCGGTCAGGTGCTCACGCCGACCGTTGTCGTCACCGCCGAGCGGGCCAGCGCCGTCGTGGTGGCTCCCGCGGCCACCCGCGTGGCGCCGACGGCCACCCGCGTGGCGCCGACGGCCACCCGCGTGGCGCCGACGGCCACCCGTGTGGCGCCGACGGCCACCCGCGTGGCGCCTGCAGCGACGCGGGCGCCGGCCCGCCCCGCGGCCACGCCGACGCCGGAGTGGCCCAAGACCCTGGCCATCACGGCCAACGACATCGAGCAGGGCGCCTCCTCGGTGCCCGGCCTGCAGGTCACCGGGCTGGATGTGCAGTTCGCCAACGATAGCATGACCCTGAGCTTCGATTCGCTGCGCTACAGCTTCGTCTCCCTGCGCAACGTCACCGTCCAGGGGCATTTCACGGTCAACAACTGCGACGTGGAATTCGTGGCCGACAGCATCAGCCCGCGCAATCTGGCCACCTCGGCCATCCCTGGCTTCGTCAATCAGTCGCTGGATCAGCAGTTGGGCGCCTGGTGCGTCGAATCGCTGGCCATCCAGCCGGGGCAGTTGGTCGTCTCAGTCCGGCCGCGCTAGCCGGCCGCGGCCATAAAGTTGCCAACTTTTCTGAAAGTTGGCAACTTTGTGGCCGCAACCTCCCCATGTCCCACCCCCTGCTCATCGCCATCGTCGGCCCCACGGCCGTGGGCAAGACCGCGATCTCCCTGCGGCTGGCCGGCGACCTGGATGGCGAGATCATCTCGGCCGACAGCCGTCAGATCTACCGCGGCCTGGACATCGGCACCGACAAGGCCAGCCCCGCACAGCAGGCCCAGGTTCCCCATCATCTGCTGGATGTGGTGGCGCCTGACCAGGTGTTGACCCTGGCGCAGTACCAGCGCGCGGCCTACGCCGCCATCGACGAGATCCATGCCCGCGGCCGCCAGCCGCTGCTGGTGGGAGGCACCGGGCTCTACGTGCGCGCGGTGCTGGAGGGGCTGGGCATCCCCGAGGTCGCGCCCGACGAGCCGCTGCGGCTGGAGCTGGAGGCATATGCGGCCAGCCACGGCTCGCTGGCGCTGCACGCCCGTCTGGCCGCGCTGGACCCAACCGCGGCCGCGGCCATCGATCAGCGCAACGTGCGCCGCGTCATCCGTGCTTTGGAGGTCTGTCTGGTCGCCGGTCGGCCCATCAGCGAGCTGCAAACGGCCGCGCCGCCCCCCTATCGCCTCCTGCGCATCGGGCTGACCCGGCCGCGCGAGGCGCTCTATGCCCGCATCGACCAGCGGGTGGATGAGATGATGGCGCGCGGGCTGCTGGCCGAGACGCAGCGCCTGCTGGATGCCGGCTATGCCCCGCAGCTTCCCGCCCTGACCGGCCTGGGCTATCGCCAGATGATCCAGTATCTGCATGGGGAGCTGGACTACGACGCGGCCGTGGCGACCATCAAGCAGCAAACCCACCGCTTTGTGCGCCAGCAATCCACCTGGTTCCGCCTGGATGCCCCCCAGATCGCCTGGTTTGACCTGCAAGAGGTGGGCTACGAGGCGGTGCTGGCCCATGTGACCAGCGCCTTATGATCGACAACCGGCAGAGGCCGCCGCGGCGGCCTCTGCC
>JACSRL010000790.1 GCA_014879765.1 Anaerolinea sp.
TTCTGGAGCGGCGCAGTCAAGGTGGAGTCCACCAACAGCAAGAAGATCACGGCCGCGGCCACCAACCACTGGGTCAACTGGGCGGCAGCCTACAGCGCCGTATCTTCGGGCGCCACGCGCATCTACGTTCCTTCAGTGGAACGACGCTGCACCAACTGCGCCTGGAACCCGGCGCCGCCCAACGCGGATCAATATTGGCAGGGTCTCTCCGTCGTCACGGTGCAGTGTCTCTCGACCTCTACCCCGTGCGAGGTGGACATGCAGTTCGTCGGCCAGACCAGCAACATGGCCAACCTGACGCTGCCCATGAAGACGCTCAACCCCGGCGCGGCCGTGGCCGCCAGCACCCGCGCGGGCAACGACTATCAGCAGTCGCTGTTCAACCAGCTTCGCCGCGACACTGATCCCGCCAACCAGGCATCCTGGGCCGGCTCGGTGATCGTGAGCACCCGCAACAACACCCAGATCGCCGTGGTGGCCTACAACCAGCGCCCCACCGACGCCATCGCCGTCGGCTTCACTGGCGCCGGTACGGCCAACGCGGGCCAGCAGACCTATCTGCCCACGGTCTACAAACGCGGCGTGTGCGACAATGGCTTCAACTGGCAGCGGTTCTCCATCATCCGCATCCAGAACCCCACGGCCAACAACGCCAGTGACGTGGACATCTACTACTACAATCGCAACGGCACCCTGGCCACTCAGGAGCTGAACAAGAGCATCCCGGCCGGCCAGGCCCTGACCCGCCACACCCGCGTCGACTGCAGCACCCTGGCCCCGTTGGGCGACAACTGGGAAGGCAGCGTCTATATCAACTCGAACCAGCCCCTGGTGGCCGTGTCCGAATGGTACCAGAACGCCTTCAGCAATCCCGCTTTCGGCCCCAGCTATGCCGCGGGTTACAACGCCTACAGCGTAACCCCTTGATCTGACCGGGCTTGAATTGTGACCAACAACGGGCTTCCAGGGCTTCTGGAAGCCCGTTGTGCTTTATCGCCGTCTGACCACTGTCCGACATCTGTGGTCGAGCGCCCCACTGCCTGACTACTGGTACTCCGATGGACACACCTCAGCGACTGCTCATCAACTCTATGCCCAAGAGCGGCACCCATCTTCTCACCCAGGTGGTGGATCTCTTGGGCTATCAGGATTTCGGCCGCCATGACCATGCCTGGCGCAAGGCTAAGGATCGCCTTGGCCTCGGCCGGCCGGTGGTGCTGGCCCATCTGCGGGTCCAGCGCAACTGGAAACGACGCCTGATGACGGCCGCTGGCCGCGGTGGCCCGACACTGCCTATTGACGTTACGCTGCCGGTGCAGACGCCGATCAGTCTGGTGAGCGAGTGGCTGCACGCTGTCCCGCCCGGCCACTATCTTTCCGGCCACGTGCCGTGGACCGAAAGCACAGCCGAACTGGTGCGCACGGTCGGTCTGAAACACTTGCTGATGGTGCGGGACCCGCGCGATGTGCTGGTCTCCTTCGTGCATTTTGTGACCCGGCCCCAGCACGTGCTCAGCCAGGACTTCCTCAGCTTGTCACCCGAACAGCAATTGACTTTAGCTGTCGAGGGTGGGGTGGGACCCCGCAGTCGCAAGCCCATCGTGGGTCTGCGGCAGGCATTTGCCTCGATTCTTGCCTGGCGGCAGGAGCCGGACGTGTTGCTGGTGCGTTTCGAGACGCTGATTGGAGAACGAGGCGCTGGATCTGGCGCCGCCCAACGCGGCGCAGTGCAGGAAATCTGTCAATTTGTCGAGTTATCCCCCGAAGAGAGTTTGATCGATCAGGTCTGTCTGCGCGCCTTTGACACCGGCGCGGCCACTTTCCGGCGCGGCAAGATCGGCGCGTGGCGAGATGAGCTGAGCCCCAGCCAAGTGACCTGGTGTACCGAACGCTTTGCCCCGATACTGGATGAGCTCTCCAGGTGACGGAAGGCTATCGAGAATCGATATGACCAACCAACCAGCGCAGCGGGGACTCAAGCCCTGCTGGGCCAGCACGCGCTGGCCCGCAGCGAGCTGAACCCTACCGGCAAGGTGCTGGTGCAGGGG
>JACSRL010000506.1 GCA_014879765.1 Anaerolinea sp.
GGCTTCACGTGTCGCATTGCAAGCGTAGATGCTACGCGAAGTGCCCGGCACCTATGGCTGAATAGTTACAAGGATAGAAAGAAACAGCGCTTGACCAGCCCACAAAGTCGCACTATAATGATGGCGAAGGATTGATCGTGACTGCGATCATCCCCTCCTGGCTCGCAGGTTCGCAGAGGAAATCGATGACATACTCGCTTACAGTCACACTGCCAGATTATCTCTATCGACAGCTACAGCGCCAGGCTCAAGTGGTTAACCGTCCACTGGCCGAAGTGGCAGCTACGGCGCTGGCAAGTGTCGTGGCTTCGGTGGAGAACGATTTGCCTCCGGGTCTACAAGCCGAACTATCGGCTATGGCTGATCTGTCTGACGACGCGCTGTGGCAGATAACAGGTAGCATGATGAACAAGGACAAGGTAGCCCTATACGACCTGCTTCTGGAACGTCGCCAGTCAGGCACACTGACGCCGGAAGGGCAGGCTTGGCTCAACACGCTGCGCGACGAGGCGGATGCATTGATGCTGCGCAAAGCCCACGCCTACGTATTGCTCAAAAGTCGTGGCTACAGGCTGCCAACACTTGATGAACTGCATACTCAGCAATTCATGTCATGACTGTCCACATTTCGACTGAATTGCGCCGCCAGGTTGCCGAAGATGCGGGACATCGTTGCGGCTATTGCCTTTCTGATGAGCTGTTGACCGGCGTCCCACTCGCGATCGATCATATCGTACCAACGGCGAAGGCGGGTAAAACCGAGCGTGACAACTTATGGTTGGCTTGTCGACCCTGCAACGAATACAAAGGGGTGGAGACTCACGCCCTGGACCCCGAAACTAAGCAATCCGTGACTCTGTTCAATGCGCGGCGTCAATCTTGGCGTGAGCATTTCAGATGGAGTGACGATGGCACCCTGATCATAGGCGTCACGCCAACCGGTCGTGCAACTGTCGCTACGTTGCAACTCAATCGGCCACTGCTGGTCAAGGCTCGGCGTCGTTGGGTCTCGGCTGGCTGGCATCCGCCAGCCGATGTTCGATGACGCCGCACATGGTCACTGTGATGCCCGCTATGAACCTATGACTTCACTAACATCGCAGGAGGACTTCCGAAGTGGCCGATTGGTGTGCAAAAGTCATCTGGTTGCGGCCGAGACCAGCTCTTTCTACCCGCTTGGTCACTTCCGAAGTCTAAGATCTCTGGGGGGGCTCTGTTCGCCGCGGCCGTCCCAGGGCCTGCGCGGCCGCCTCGCGTACGCGCGCATCTTCCCGATCGTCATCGCGCTGCGCAACGAGGGCCGTGTCCGCCTCGGCGTCGCCCCACCTGCCCAGCGCCAGCGCGGCCGCGCGGCGCACCAGGGGCGCGTCGTCGCTCAACAGGGTGAGCAGCGCCTCCTGGATGGCCGGCGTGGCTGAGCTGCCATCCCTGGCCGGCGGCAGCGGGTCGATGCGGGCCAGCGCCTCGCAGGCGCTTTGCCGCACGGCCGCGTCCTGGCTGGCCAGCAGACCGGCCAAGGCAGCCACGCTTTCGGGGGTGGCGGGCAGGAGGCCCAGGCCATCGGCCGCGGCGGCCTGGGCCAGCGCGTCCCCGGTGGCCGCGGCGTTCAACAGCGCCTGGCGCGCGGCCTTGCCGCCGATCTGCCCCAGGGCGCGGGCCGCCTCGGAGCGCAGCAGGGGATCGGGATCGCTCAGCAGGCTGGCCAGCGCGGCCACTCCCTCGCGGCCAGGGTCGCCCTCGGCCAGCGCCTCGGCCGCCAGCCAGCGCTGGGCCGGCCGGTCGCTGTGCAGCGCGGCCAAGAGCTCCTGGCGCTGATCAGGGGTGAGTTTGGGGCCAACGCCGCTGGTTGGGGTCAGGCGTTGCAGCAGATCTTGCAGGGTTTGGAGAATAGGCAAGATGAATGCTCCGGACGGGCACGGTCGGAGACCGGCCCGAGCAGCAGGGGGCGCGGTCGGAGACCGGCCCGAGCAGCAGGGGGCACGGTCGGAGACCGGCCCGAGCAGCAGGGGGCACGGTCGGAGACCGGCCCGAGCAGCAGGGGGCA
>JACSRL010000543.1 GCA_014879765.1 Anaerolinea sp.
AAGCGGCCTGCTCGACCTGCGCTGGCGGCTGGAGGAAGCGGCCTGCTCGACCTGCGCTGGCGGTGGGAGGAGGCGGCTTGCTCGACCGGCGCTGATGCTGGCGTTCAGCCGGCGGGGGCGGGGCGAAGCTGGCGGGCCAGGTGGCGGAGAAGTCCCACGAAGGCTGTCAGCCAGGCCAGCAGCGCCAGGTAGACGAAGACGCGCGGGATGATGAGGAGCGCATCCAGCGGCAGCGCCTGCGCCAGCCGGTAGGTGCAGACGGTGTACATGCCCAGGGGAAAGACCATGCCCCAGTATTGCGGGTCGTAGCGCAGCGGAAAACGCCGGATTGCGTAGCGCCAGAGGCCCAGAATCGCCAGCCAGGGGATCCACCAGGTGCTCGCGGCCCAGAAGAAGAGGGTGAAACCCTTGAGGAAGGGCAGCAGCTCGGTCAACAGCGCCCACTGACCGGCGTTGAGAATCAGCGTCGCGCCGGCCAGGGTGGTGATGGCCACCGCGCCCATGTTGATCCAATAGGCCGGCGTCAGCGCCGAGCTGGCCAGCCTGAGAAAGGTGAGCCGGTAGAAGATCAGGGTGATGATGCTCAGGTAGAGCATACAGCCCAGCAGGTACATGCACAGGCAGAAGAAGAGGCCGATCTCCGGCGGATCGTCCAGCCCGGCCAGCAGCAGCACGCCCAGGATCGCGACCGACTGCGTGGCCACGGTGGCGATCAGCCAGGCGCCGTTGATCCCTTCCTCCAGCGAGGGCTTCTCGCTGCGCACGGTGACCGCGGCCAGGAAGGTGTACATCACCACCAGCCAGAGCAGGATGCCCAGCCCCCACAGCGCCCAGCCCAGCGCGCGGGCGTTGGCCAGCACCACCAACTGCGCGCCCAGCACGCAACTGCCGGCGACGACGGTGAAGAAGCCCGGCCCGCGGGCATGGCTCTGCACGTCGGCCAGCACCCGCGGCCAGTAGAAGATCAGCCGCGCCAGCATCAGCAGCCACAGCGCCGCGTAGGCCACCACGTTGATGGCCAGCAGTCCCCAGGCCAGCGGCGTCATGCCCGACAGCCACGCGGCCACGGAGATGATGCCGGTGGCCATCACCAGGGCAAAGTAGCCGGGAAAGAGGTTGGCGACGCCGTCGGCGAGCTGGCTGCGCATGGGGAACCTCAGCGGCGGCAGTCTGATGTGGCCGGCCGCGGCCGGATTTCAGCGCGACCGCTCAGGGCCGCCGCGCCGCGTCGCGCGAACTCTGCGGCGCGCGACGGTTCCAGATCACCACCTGCAGCGGACGCCAGAGGTAGGTGACGGGGAAGGTGACCACGTGGACCAGCCGCGTGAAGGGGAAGAGCAGGACGATTACAAAGCCCAGCAGCAGGTGCAGTTGCACCAGCCAGGGCAGGACGGTGACATGCTGAATCTGCGGGTCCAGCACCAGCAGCGAGCGCAGCCAGGGCACGGCCGTGTGGACATACCAGCCCGATCCCCAGCGGTAGACCAGCGCGATCCAGAAGCCCAGCGCGACTTGCAGCAGCAGCACGAAGAGCAGCAGCCAGTCGGCGTTGGAGGTAACCTTGAAGACGCGCGGGCTGCGCAGCCGGCGCACGATCAGCAGCGCGATGCCGATGACGGTCATCAGCGCCAGCGCCAGCCCGCTCACTTCCAACACGTAGAGCCGGATGCGGTCCGCCAGCATGTTGCCCCAGGCGGTCGGGAAGAGAAAGGCCAGGAAGTGCGTCAGCAGGATCAGGATGACGCCGTAGTGCCAGGGGACGGAACCCCAGAAGAGCGTGCGGTTCTCCAGAAACTGCGACGAGAGGCTGGAATAGGAGAAGCGGTTGGTGCGGTAGCGGTGGATGCCCAGCACCACGGCGACGACCACTGCCACGTAGGGAAAGACGACGAACAGAACCGTGTTGAACATGGTCAATTCCTCCAGGTGTCAGGCTGGACCGGCGTCAGGTCGAAGTAGGGCGGCGCGTCGACCATCGCGATCGGGGGAGCGATCACCTGCAAGACCAGATCCAGCGCCTCCAGCACCGCCCGGTAGG
>JACSRL010000297.1 GCA_014879765.1 Anaerolinea sp.
TTCGCTGGCCGGTCAGCGTCTGAAGTGCATGGCGGCGCAGTGATGGGGTTTAGACTGGACGGCGCGATTATAACATGCGCCCAAGGCATTGTCAAAAACATCACTTTCCCCCAGTGTCACGACACACTGCGTCATTCCTCCGCGGTCACACGGCCGCGCCGTTGCTTGGCCTGGCTGCGCCGTCGTTTGCCCTCCAGCCGCTGCCGCCGCGCGGCCGCGCTGGGCCGGGTGGCCCGCCGTGCTTTGACCGGCCGCAGCGCGGCCGCCAGCAGCCGCTGGAAGCGTTGGATCACGTCGGCGCGGTTCTCGAGCTGGCTGCGCCCCGCCTGGGAGACCAGATGCAGCACCCCCTGCTGGTCGATGCGCCCCCCCAGCCGGCTCATGGCCAGCCGGCGCTGCTCCTCGTTCAGGCTGGGCGTGCCGGCCAGGTCGAAGAGCAGCTCCACCTTGCTCTCGGTGCGCTGCACGTGCTGGCCCCCGGGCCCGCTGCTGCGCGCATAGCGAAAGCTCAGCTCGCTCAGCGGGATGGCCACCTGGTCGTCGATGAACAGCCGCTCGTCGTTCATGGCTGGCGCTGCTGGCGCCACGTCTGCCAGATGGCCGACAGCAACGCCTCGGCCTGGCCTGCAGCCACAGGCGGCGTGGCCAGGCCCATGCGGCCGTACAGGGTATGCGCCAGTCTGGCCGCGACCGCTTCGCGGTCGTTGAACTGGTCCCGGCGCAGGAAATACTCCTCCATCAGGGCCACATCTTGGGCCGACAGGCGGCCCACAGGCAGATCGCTCTCCCCGGCGGGTTCATCCGGCCACATGGCCGGCGCGGCCGCGCCGGCCTCCAGGCTGCTCAGCGCGATGCCGGCCCGCTCGTATACCACCAGGGTGGCCGCGGCCAGGTCGCCCAGACGGCGGGACTGGCCATCGATGAACATGGCAATCACGCCGATGGCGTACAAGCCTGGCATGAAGTCGATCAGCCGCACCAGATTGCGCACCACTGCCTCGCTGGCTGTGATGGGCGTGCCGTCGCGGCGGATCACCCGCAGGTTGTTGAGCCGCTTGCCCGGCGTCTGACCGCTCCACAGCGTCTCGAAAAAGATATAGTAGCCCCAAAACAGGGCGAAGTTGAGCAGAGCAAAGAGCGCCACCAGCCAGGGCTCCGTGTCCTGCTCGTTGAAGCCCAGCAGATCGGTGGCCCGGAGCGCCGCCGACAACGCAAAGTTGACAAAGAGCATCATCCCGGTTATCAATAGCGTGTCCAGGGCGCACGCCATGAAGCGCGAGCCAATGCCCGCGATCGTGTAGTCGAAGATGACGTTTTCCGGGGTATCGATGTGCAGCGTATCGTCTTGAAAGGTCATGTGGCAATGTCCATCCAGGTTGAACAGTTCGTGCGCACGCGCCAAGCCGACTGGCAGGAGCTCTCCCGGCTGATCGACGCCGGCCAACGCAGCATGCCGCAGTTGACGCCGGACGAGGTCCAGGCGCTCAGCCGGCTCTATCGCGCGGCCACGTCAGATCTGGCCCTGGCCCAGCGCGACTTTCCCAACCACCGGGCGACGGTCTACCTCAACCAACTGGTGGCGCGCGGCCACGCGTTGATCTACCGGGAGGAGCCTTTGGCTCTGGGCCGTCTGCGCCGCTTTGTCACGACGGGCTTTCCGGCTGCCTTTCGCCAGACGCTGCCCTTTTTCCTGGCCGCGGCGCTGCTCTTTTTCGGCCCGGCGCTGCTCACCGGCGCATTGGCGGCCTGGCAGCCTGAGGCAGGGCGCTGGATCCTGCCCCTGGCCGCCCAGGAGATGATCCCGCTCATCGAGCAGCAGGATCTGTGGACCGAGATCGCGGTGGAGGATCGGCCCTACGCGTCATCCTTCATCGCCCAGAACAACATCCGGGTGGCCTTTCTAGCCTTCGCCGGCGGCATCCTGGCCGGCATTCCCACGGTGCTGGTTCTGATCAGCAATGGCCTGATGTTGGGCGGCATCACCGGGCTGGCGATCCACTATGGCATCGCCTTCGATCTGTGGACCTTCGTCATCGGCCACGGGGTGTTGGAACTGAGCGTGATCTGCATCGCCGGCGGCAGCGGGCTGATGCTGGGCTGGGCCATCGTGCATCCCGGCTGGCTCAGCCGCCGCGACGCGCTGGCGCTGGCCGCGCAGCGCGCGGTGCGGCTGATCATCGGCTGCGTGCCCTTGCTGCTGCTGGCCGGCATGATCGAGGGCTTCATCTCGCCCAACGAAGCCATCCCGTGGCCGGTCAAATGGGCCATTGGCCTGCTCAGCGGCCTGCTGCTCTACACCTATCTGCTGCTGGCCGGCCGCCGCGCCGCGCCCGCCGGCTCACAGCATCTGCCGACCCTTGAGCGCCAGGTAGCGGTTGATCACCGCGCTGGATAGCTGGTTGGCCGGCACGTCCAGCGTCTGCACCCCCTGACGGCGCAGGCTGTCCAGCGTCAACTGGCGCTCGTCCAGCATCTGCTGCGCCGCGGCGCGCTGGTACACGGCCAACGAGCTGTCGGGCTGCATGCGGGCCGCGGTGTGTACGTCAGGGTCGCTGATGGTCACCACCAACGGCAGGCTGTGGCGCGCCAGGCTGGCCGTGTGGTTGGCCAGCGTCTGCATGCTGAGCCCGCCGCTCAGGTCGGTGAAGATCACCAGCAGCGAACGGCGGCGCTGCTTGGCGGCCAGATAGCTCAGCGCCCGGCCGTAGTCCGGCTCCACCGGCTGCGCGGTCACGGCGTAGAGCGATTCCAACATGCGGTAAAACTGGCCGCGGCCCTGGCGGGGGCTGATGTAGTGCAGCACATCGTCGGCGAAGGTCATCAACCCCACCTTGTCCCCCTTGGCGCTGGCCACGTAGGCCAGAAAGAGCACGGCGTTGACCGCGTAGTCCAGCTTGGCGATCTGCGCCACCGGGCTCTGCATCATGCGCCCCGCGTCCAGCAGCGCCATCACCGTCTGGCTGCGTTCGGTTTCATACTCGACGGTGATGGGACGGCCGCGGCGCGCGGTGGCCTTCCAGTCGATGCGGCGAAAATCGTCGTCGGGCTGATATTCGCGCAGACGCTCGAACTCGCTGCCCTGGCCAAACTGGCGGGAAGGCCGCAGCCCCAGCTCTTGCAGGCGGTTGCGGCGCAGCAGCAGATCATAGCGGCGCACGTCCAGCAGGTTGGGATAGACCTTGACCGGCAGCGCGGCGTCGATACGCCCCTGGCGCGCCATCAGGCCCAGCGGCCCCAGCCAGCGCAGGTTGATCGCGCCGAAGCGATAGTCGCCGCGGCGCAGCGGCCGCACCCGATAGCTCGCCGTCCACTGGCCCCAGGCCCCGATCTGCCCGGCGAAGACCTGCGGCGGCGCGCCAAAAGCCAGCGGCGGCTCATCGCGCAGCCAAAAAAGCGCCGGCCGCGGCCGGCGGTTGGCCACGTGCAGGTGGATGGGGTTGTCCGCGCCCAGGCTGAGCCGGTCATCATGTTGGCGGCGCACCTCGAAACGCTGCACCGGGCCGGCCAGCCGCCAGTCCAGCGCGCACAGGCCAAGGCTGAGCAGCAGAAAAAGGCCGGCGACCCAGGCCAGCGCGGGGGCCCAGGTGCTGGCGGCCAGCAGGGGCGCGGCCAGCAAGAGCAGGAAAATGCCTCGATTCGTGGGGATCATTGCCAGGGTCCGGGAATATCAGGCCAGCCAGCGCAGGCATGGGCCTAGCGGGGCACCTCTACCTGGCCTAGCAGCCGCTGCACCACCGCGTCCGCGTCCAGGCCCTCGATCTCGGCCTCCGGCTTGAGCAGCAACCGGTGGCGGTAGACCGCGGGGGTGATGAACTTCACGTCGTCGGGGATCACGAAATCACGGCCCTGCAGGCCGGCGTAGGTCTTGGCCGCCAGCAGAACGTGGGTGGCCGCGCGCGTGCTGGCGCCCAACGTCAGATCGGGCGATTGGCGGCTGGCCGCCGCGATCCGCGCTACGTAGGCCAGAATGCCTTCCTCCACCACCACCTGGCCGATGGTCTGGCGCGCCGCGGCGATCTCCGCCGCGCCGACGATCGCGGTCAGGCCGCTGGCCGCCAGGTCGTGCGCGTCAAAGCCGCGATGATAGCGCCGCAACACCTCGATCTCCGCTTCCAGCGGCAGGTAGGGCATGATCACTTTGAACAGGAAGCGATCCAGTTGCGCCTCTGGCAGCGGGTAGGTGCCCTCATATTCGATGGGGTTCTGGGTGGCGATCACCATGAAGGGCTGCTCCATGATGTGGCGCTCCCCTTCCAGCGTCACCTGCCGCTCCTCCATGGTCTCCAGCAGCGCGGCCTGCGTCTTGGCCGGCGCGCGGTTGATCTCGTCGGCCAGCAGGATTTGGGTGAAGATCGGCCCTTTTTTCAGGTAGAACCGGGAGCTGGCCACGTCGAAGACGCTGGTGCCCAGGATGTCCGAGGGCATCAGGTCGGGGGTGAACTGGATGCGGCCAAACTGCGCCTGCACCAGACGCGCCAGCGTCTTGGCCATCAGCGTCTTGGCCGCGCCGGGAACCCCCTCCAGCAGCACATGGCCGCCGGTGAGCAGGGCCACGATCAGCAGCTCGAACGGCTCCTGCTGACCGACGATCACTTTGTCGGCCTCCTCGCGAAGGCGGCGATAGAGCAGTTGTAGATCCATAGCGGGTGCTTTCGGTGTTGTCAGTCGAGCCAGCGCGCGGCTGCGGCGGCCAGCGCCACCATCTCGCCCTCGCCGGCCTGCGCCTGATCCAGGCGCGCCAGCAACTGCCGCAGGCCGGGCGCATCCAGGCGTGGATCGAAGCGCTGCAAGTGGGCCACGTACTCGTCGTCGGGCAGCGTGGGGTCCAGACGATAGCGCCGGCCCAGGTCGCGCTTGAGCCAGTGGCGGTATTGACGCAGCACGGCCGCGCGGTGGCCGGCGCGACGTCCCAGTTGTGCGGCTGCCGTCAGTTGCTCCAACGGCGCACGGCGTGGCGTGGCCGTGGGCGGGGGCGCGGGCCGGCCAAAGTGGCGGCCGCGCAGCAACAACGCCACGAACAGCGCCCCGGCCGCCAGCAAAATGCTTTGGCCGGCCGGGGTGCTGCGCAGCCATTGCCCTGGGCCGGCCAGCGACGGCGCGCTGCTGCGCACGCCATGATGCCATTCGTCGAACCAGATGTCGCCCGCGCGGCCGGCCATGCCCACGGCGTTCAGCGCCAGCTCGCCGTGGCCTGGCGTCGCCAGCCCCTGGTTGCTGAAGGGAATGGCCGAGGCGCTCAGGATCACCCGACCCTGGCCCTGCTGAAAGGAGATCACCACCGGCCGGCCAGCCACCGCGACATGGGTGATGTAGTCGTTGCGCGGCCCCTGCCAGGCGTAGCGAAAGCTGGCCGGCGCTGGGATGGCCGGCGGCGGCGGCGCGACCCACAGCGGCGTCTGCGGCTGTGCGGGATTGTCCAGCGCCGCGCTCAGCGGCACGAGCCGCCAATCGAAACGGTTGGACAGGCTGGTGGTGGCGGGATCATCGCCGGCCAGCAGCAGCGTGCCCCCATCCTCCACCCAGCTTTTCATGGCCGCCGCCTCCTCGGGCAGGAAGCTGAAGGTGGGCTGCAAGACCAGCGCCAGCGCGGCCGTGCGCGGCGGCCGGTAGACAGAGCCGGCCTGATCGCCGACGCCATAGCCTAATTCGGCCAGCCAGAGCCGCAGAGCCTTGGCGCCGTCGGGCCGGGCGGAAAAGCTGGCCAGCGGCGGCAGCAGCGTCTCCTCATCCACCGGCCGCTGCAACGCGGCCAGCACGGTGACGATCACCAGCAGGGCCAGCAGAGCCAGGGCGACCAGCGTGTCGCGGCGGGGGCCTTTCATGGCCGGCGCAGCTCCATCACGTGCGCCTGGTAGCGCTCATAGGCCGCGGCGTCCAGCGGCTGATAGCCATACCACACCCGGTCGAAGATATCGACCACCTCCCGCAGGTGCAGGGCCAGCGTGGGCTGGGACGCGAGGTGGCGCAGGGTTTCGCGGTTGGTCTTGCTGCGGTCGTAGCGCAGCAGCCCGCGTTCGTCCAGCGTCAGCAGGGAGGAGAGGTAGAGAAAACGGACGGCCGTGCGGTAATCCTGGCCCTCGGCCAACTCCTGGGCGCGGCGAAAGGCGTTGTCCGCTGTCAACGGCGGGCCGCCGTCGCCGCCATCGGCCCGCATGTGGGCTTCCGCGGCCAGATTGGTCAGCAGTTGGTTGGCGGTAAAGGCCAGCAGCGCCAGCAAGGCGGCCGCGCCCACCAGGTTCAGCGCCGTGTTGAGCACCGAGACGCCGCCCTCCACGGCTGATTCTGGCAGCAGGCGGGCCAGCCAGTGTTCGATTCGTTGCAGCAACTCTTGCCACCACTGGCTCAGGCGCGAGCTTTGCTTGGGGTTGGTTTGGAATTCGGCGCGGCGCAGGACGGTCTGCAAGGGGGCCAGGTCGCCGGCGCCGTGGCGCGCCTCCGGCCAACTGGCCTGGGCCGCCAGCAGCGTGGCCAGTTGCGCCTCCACGCGGTCCAGGTTGGAGGCGCTGGCCGTCATGGTGCGCGCCAGCGCGCTGTGGTCCACGGCGAGCACCTGGCCATTGGCCAACGCGACCTGGTCGATGGCCAGCAACTGGTCGGCCAGCGCGGCCAGGGCAGGCTGACGCTGGCTGCGCGGCAGGTCGTCCAACCTTTGCACCGCGGCCAGCGTCTCGTCGATGCGCAGCCAGTAGTCGGCGATGGGCGTCGGCTGGCTCTGGCCGCGGGTGTGCAGCGGCGCGGCTGTCAGCGCCAGCAGCGCCGCGCACCACAGCAGGGTCACACCCGCCCGGCGCGCCCGCCGTGCGGGCCGATGGGCGTTCACACCCCTCCCATGGACACTGCCATCAACGCGCTAAGCCCAACGATCAGAACGATATACACCGCGGCCAGACCGATCGTCAGAAGCAGGAAATAGGCCAGCTCCTGGCCGGTGATCAGCGAAGTGCGTGGGGCCGGGGGCGACTGAAGCGCGACGTCAGCAGGCGAAACTTCGGCGGCCGGCGCGACGGCCAGGGTCTCCTCTGAAGCAGGAGGGGTGAGGGGCTGCTCCAGGCTGGCGGCCAGCACCGCCAGATCAAAGCCCTCGGTGCGGATGCGCAGATCGAAATAGAGCAGCGTCATGGCCGTCAGTTGGAAGGGCACGATGATCAGCCCCAGAGCCAGACCGATCAGAGAGCCGAGGAGGGTCGAGAGCATCTGCTGCTGGAGGAACGAGCCGCCCATGGGAATGAGGCCGAAGCTGACCAGGGATTGGGCCAACAGCGAAGGGATGACTATGAAAACCGCGACCAGCAGCGTCAGAACCAGCACGAAGCCGACCACCGGCCAGAAGCGGCGGCGGGCCAGGTCCCAGGCGCGGCGCAAGCTGGCGCCTGCGCGCTGTCGTTCCACCACGATCACCGGCGCGACCATGGGGCTGATCACCATCATAAGGAAGAGCAGCATCCCCAGCCCGGTTAGCCAGCCCACGCAGGGCACCAACAGCCACCAGGCGGTCAGGCCCAGCGCGAGCAGCATCACCAAAATCATGGCGACGATCACCGTTCGCCAGACCGGGCCGATTTTACGATACGCGCCGCCCAGGCTGACCGGCTGGCCGAGATAGCTATCGGCGATGGCGCGGGTCAGCGCGGCCGTGCCCAACGACTGCACGAAGATGTAGCCCAAGACGGACAGCATCATGGTCCCTATGGAGGTTGCCAACAACAGCTCCGGGCTTGTCTCGCCGGGACGGTTGAGCGTCTGAAGCGACAAGATGTTCAAGGCCATCTGCGCCAGAACCAGCGGAACTTGCACCAGGGCGATGATGCCGATGAAGGTGAAAAAGTGGTGCCGGTACAGCCTCACCGCCCGATCCAGGATCTCACCGACGCCCAATGGCCGCAGACTCAGTTGACTGGCTGTCATGGAAAACCCTCCTTGCGCATGAAGATGCAGGATGAACGGTCACACGCCCTGATTGTAGCACAGACCTTGCCTGGGCAAGAAAAAAGCAGCATGACGCTACGGCGTGGGTCCAGCCGGCGTGATGGGCAGCGTGGTGGTGATGGTGCCGGTGATGGGGGGCGGCGCGGGCACGAAGGGCAGCGGATCGACGCGGTCGATGCGCAGCGAACGCCGGTGCTCGTGATAGTCGGGGCAGGGCGGGTCGGCATAGGCCACCGCGCGGTTGCGGAAGAGCGCCACGCTGTAGGTCGCGCCCCGATGGGGCAGCAGACCATCCTCGCCAGGCAGCAGCGTCAGCTCATCCTCCCCCCAGCGCACCACCAGCGGCAGCGTGGTGCGGCTCTGCACGCAGGTGTTTTGCGCGGGGGACGCGGGCACGGCCGGGCAGACGCCCGATCCGTCGATCAACTGCAACCCCAGGGCGTCGTCCTGCTCGTCCACGTCGGTGCGGCCCAGAAAGAGCAGCCCCACGCTGTCGTAGATCTGCAGCTCGTAGCCCCGGCTGGCAGGGATCGAACTGCGCGGATCGTCCGAGGGCGTGGCGGTGGTCGCGCTCTCAGGCGCAGCCGCCAGATCAGCCCAGGCGATGAAGCGATAGCTCTGCCCCAGGATCAGCGGCGGCGGATCCCCCTGGTAGTCCAGCCAGAGGGGAACCCCCTCGGCCGCCTCGCGCAGCAGGAAGCGGCGGTGCGGCTGCAAGGCCGGGCTGTCGTCCAGGCCGGCCACGGTGGCGTGGAACTCGATCACCTGGCGGTCCTGGTAGGCGGCCAGCAGCTCCGATGGCCGGCCCCTCTCGATCTGGGGCAACAGCAGCCAGGTCTGCACCGCGCCGTCGCCGCGGCACTGTTCGGGGACCGTGGCCGGCGCGGCGACGCCCTGGGCCGGTGTGGATGCCGGCTGGGCGGCGGGCGGGGTGCAGCCGCCCAGGCCCAGGATAATCAGGAGCAGCAGCGCGGCCGGGGCGGCGCGCCCGATGCGACGGCGTCGCCCCGGCCGGCCAGCCCCGGCGTCAGCTCTGCGAACCATGCTCCGAGCCTCCAAAGGCTGCCAGCCGCTCCTGGATCTGCGCCTGCTTGCCTTCCCATTCGGCCAACTGCTGGCGCGCGCCTGCCACCACGTGCGCCGGCGCGCTGTTGACGAAGCCAGGGTTGGCCAGGCGACCGGCGGTGCTGTTGACCATCTTGTCGGCGTTGGCCAGCTCCTTGCGCAGCCGGGCGATCTCGGCGTCCAGATCCACCAGATCGGCCAGCGGCAGGGCGATGGTGACGCCGCCGGCCACCATGTGGGCGGACTTGGTCGGGATGGCCAGCGTCTCGGCCAGTTGCACGTGGGCGGTGTCCAGGCTGGCCAGGCTGGCGATCAGCGGCAACTGCTCTTGCAGCAGCGCCAGATGTTCGCCGGCGCTGATCAGCGCGCCGGTGCGCCGGCCGGGCGGCACGTTGTACTCGGCGCGCGCGTTGCGAATGGCGCGCACGATCTCCTGCACGCGGCCGAAGGCGGCCTCGGCCGCGGCGTCGCGGGGGCCGGTCTGGGGCCAGGGGGCGATGATCAGCGCCTCCGGCCAGGAGGGGACAGGGTCGACGGGCGAGAAGTCGGGCTTTTCCGAAAAAGCCCGACTTCTTCTGGAAGCAGCCTCGGCTGCGGCCTTCAGGTTCTGCCAGATGTCCTCGGTGACGAAGGGGATGAAGGGGTGCAGCAGGCGCAGCGTCTGATCCAGCACGGCGACCAGCGTCGCGGCTGTGTTGGCGGCGGCCGGCCCGCCCGCGGCGAGCTGGCCCTTGGCCGCCTCGATATACCAGTCGGCGAAGTCGCCCCAGAGGAACTCATAGGCCTGCCGGCCAGCCTCGCCGAACTGATAGGCGTCGAACAGCCGCGTCGCCTCGCCGACGGTGGCGCTCAGCCGGCTTTCGATCCAGCGATCGGCCAGCGATCGGCGATCGATGACCGGTAACCGGTGATCGGTGTCTGTTGACTGTTCACTGTCCACTGCCACCTGTTCCCCGGCCGCTGCCAGCTTGCCCAGATGGGTCACGGTGAAGCGGGCCGCGTTCCAGATCTTGTTGGCGAAGTTGCGGTTGGCGCGGATGCGCTCCAGGCTCAGGTTCATGTCGTTGCCCGGCGTGGAGCTGGTCAACAGGGTGAAGCGCAGCGCGTCGGCGCCGAACTCGTCCATCACCTCGATGGGATCGATGACGTTGTTGTAGGTCTTGGACATCTTGCGGCCCTGCTCATCGCGCACCAGGCCGTGCAGGTAGACGGTGTGGAAGGGGATGTCGTTGGTGTAGAGCAGCCCCTGCATCACCATGCGCGCCACCCAGAAGAAGAGGATGTCGTAGCCGGTCTCCATCACGTCGGTGGGATAGTAGCGCCGCAGATCGGCCGTGTCGTCGGGCCAGCCCAGCGTGCTGAAGGGCCACAGGCCGGAGCTGAACCAGGTGTCCAACACGTCGGGGTCCTGGGACAAGGGGATGGTCTCGGTACGCCGCAGACGGCTACTCGACCCGCTATAGTGTTTGGCGGCCTGCGCCTCAGCCTCGGCCTGGCTGCGCGCCACGAAGACCTGGCCATCGGGGCCATACCAGGCGGGGATGCGATGGCCCCACCAGAGCTGGCGGCTGATGCACCAGGGGCGCAGGTTCTCCAGCCAGTGGTAGTAGATCTTGGTGAAGCGCTCCGGGATGATGCGGATGCGGCCGCTGCGCACCGCGGCCAGCCCCAGGCTGGCCATGCTCTCGGTGTTGACAAACCACTGTTTGCTGATCAACGGCTCGACCACCTCGCCGCCGCGCTGGGCGCGCGGCACGGTGATGGTGTAGGGCTCTTCCTTGATGGTCAGCCCGGCCGCCTGCATGTCGGCCCAGAGCTGCTTGCGCGCTGCGAAGCGTTCCAGGCCGGCATAGGGCCCGGCCTCGTCGTTGAGGGTGGCATCCTTGTTCATCACGTTGATGATGGGCAGGCCGTGGCGCTGGCCGATCTCGAAGTCGTTGGGATCGTGGCCAGGGGTGATCTTCAGCGCGCCGGTGCCGAACTCCATGCTGACGTAGGTGTCTTGGATCACCGGCACGGTGCGGTTGAGCATGGGCACCAGGCAGGTGCTGCCGATCAGGTGGCGATAGCGCTCGTCGTCGGGATGGACGGCCACGGCCGTGTCGGCCAGGATGGTTTCGGGCCGCGTCGTGGCCACCGGGATGTAGCCCCGGCCGGAGCCTTCCGCCAGATCGTGGCCGGCGATGGGGTACTTGAAGTAGTAGAGCGTGCCCTGCTCCTCGCTGTACTCCACCTCCACATCGCTGACCGCGGTCTGCAGGCCGGGCGACCAGTTGACGATGTACTCGCTCTGGTAGATCAGCCCCATGCGGTGCAGACGCACGAAGGCCTCGTTGACCGCCCGGTTCAGCCCGTCGTCCAGGGTGAAGCGCTCCCGCTCCCAGTCGCAACTGGCGCCCAGGCGGCGCAGTTGGCCGACGATGCCGCCGTGATGCTTCTCTTTCCAGGCCCAGGATTCTTCCAGGAAACGCTCGCGGCCGATGGCCTCGCGGCTGGTTCCCTCGTTGCGCAGCTTGCGTTCCACCTGAAGCTGGGTGGCGATGCCGGCGTGGTCGGTGCCGGGCACCCAAAGCGCCGCGCGGCCGCGCATGCGCTGGTAGCGAATCATCAGATCCTCCAGCGCGACGAAGAGCGCGTGGCCCTGGTGCAGCACGCCGGTGACATTGGGCGGCGGGATGGAGATCACGAAGGGTTCGGCGTCGGGGCCGGCCGCCTCCGGCTTGAACCAGCCCTGTGCCTCCCACCAGGCATACAGCCGCTGCTCTGCGGCCGCGAAGTCATAGGTCTTGGGCATGTCGAAGGAGTTGGACATAAGGACACCTCAAAGGGAAAGGCTTGTAGCTTTCGGCTGAAAGAGGTAACTGCTCAGCCAGTCGTACAGAAACCGGGTTTTTCTCGTGCGGGCATGGTTTTCGTCTGCGC
>JACSRL010000242.1 GCA_014879765.1 Anaerolinea sp.
CCATGAGTCGTCCTCGTATGTGGTACTTGTGCGCAAATGTAACGCGTAACTCGTAACCCGGAGTCTGCGAGCGGCGCGTGTTTCCGGGTTACGCATTACGCATTACGTGTTACGCTAATACTCCGCCAGCCAGCGCATCGACTCCGCGATCCGCCGCGCGTCGGGCATGAAGAAGTTCTGCATCGGCAGGCTGAAGGGGACGCCGGGCACGTCGGGCGCGCCGTAGCGCAGCACCGGCGCATCCAGATCGTCGAAGGCCTCGGCCGCGATGATCGCCGCCACCTCGGCGCCGACGCCGAAAGACTGGTTGTCCTCATGCACCACCAGCGCCTTGCTGGTGCGCGCCACCGATTCGAGGATCGTCCCTTTGTCCAGCGGCGAGATGGTGCGCAGGTCCACCACTTCCACCTCGATGCCGTCTACCGCCAGCATGTCGGCCGCCTTGAGGCACTCGTGCAACATCATGCCATAGCAGAAGACGCTCAGATCGCGGCCGCGGCGCTTGATGTCGGCCCGACCGATGGGCGCCACGTACTGGCTGCCGGGCACCTCCCCTTTGACCAGCCGGTAGGTCTTCTTGTGTTCCAGGAAGAGCACCGGATCGTTGGCCTGCAAGGCGGCGCGCAGCAGCCCCTTGGCGTCGTAGGGAGTTGCCGGCGCGACGACGTACAGGCCGGGGAAATGGGCAAAGGTGGCCTCGATGGACTGGCTGTGATAGAGCCCGCCGCCGATGCCGCCGCCGTAGGGCGCACGAATCACCAGCGGGCAGGTCCACGTGCCGTTGCTGCGGTAGCGCATCAGCGCCACCTCGCTGACGATCTGGTTCATGGCCGGGTAGATGAAGTCGGCAAACTGGATCTCACAGACCGGCCTCAGCCCGTGCAGCGCCATGCCGATGCCCACGGCGATGATCGACGATTCCGACAGCGGCGAGTCGATCACCCGGTCGGGGCCGAACTCGGCAAACAGGCCCTGGGTGGCGCGAAAGACGCCGCCGCGCGGGCCGACATCCTCGCCGGTGATCACGATGCGCTCGTCGCGGCGCATCTCCTCGGCCAGCGTGTCGCGGATGGTTTCGACGATGTTCTTGATGGCCATGGTTAGCGCTCCTTTGACTGGCTGGCCAGGCGGCCGCCCGGCCAGCTCCACGATCGCACAGCCCGGTCGCCCACGCTGCCAGCTTCGAACACGCCCACCAACGCCTCCTCCGCCTGGGGATAGGGGGCAGCCAGGGCGTCGGCCTGGGCCTGGTCGATCTCGGCCAGGATCTCCTGCTCCAGACGGCGCAGCGCGGCCTCGTCCAGCAGGCCGCGTTCGATCAATGCCCGGTTCAGCCGCGGCAGGGGGTCGCGTTGCTTCTGCGCCTCGATTTCGGCGCGGTCGCGGTAGGTGCGGTCGTCGTCGTCGCTGGAGTGGGCGGTCAGCCGGGTGGTGTGCGCCTCGATCAGGCTGGGCCCCTCGCCGCGCCGCGCCCGCTCCACCGCCTCCTTGACGACATTGTAGCTCTCGAAGAAATCGTTGCCGTCGAAGGCAACGCCCGGCATGCCGTAGGCATAGCCGCGCTCGGCCGGGCCGGCCACGGCCATCTGCTTCTCCAGCGGCACCGAGATGGCGTAGTGGTTGTTTTCCACCATGCAGACGAAGGGCAGCTTGTGAATGCCGGCCCAGTTCAGCCCCTCGTGCCAGTCGCCCTGGCTGGTGGCGCCCTCCCCCAGCGCACACATGGCCACCAACGGCTCCCCGCGCAGCTTGATGGCAAAGGCGACGCCCGTGCATTGCGGCACCTGCGTGGCGGTGGGGCTGGAGACGGTGACGATGCGCTGGCTGGCCAGGTTGTAGTGGTTGGGCATCTGGCGGCCGCCGCTGCTGGGGTCGGTGGCCTTGCCGTAGGTGCTCAGGAAGATATCCACCGGCCGCACGCCCAGCGTCAAAACCGTCACCAGGTCGCGGTAATGGGGAAAATAGTAGTCGCTCCCGGCCTGCAAGGCCAGGCCGGCCGCCAGTTGGCAGGCTTCCTGGCCGATGCCGGAGATGTGGAAAGCGATCTTGCCCTGGCGGTGCAGGATCCAGCAGCGTTCATCCAGTTTGCGCGCCAACAGCATCAGCCGATGGGCCCGCAGCAGGGCCTCGGCCGACAGGTCGGCGGCGTGATCATGCGTGACGAAATCTTGTGGCGACGACGCGTTCATTTGAAAGGACTCCTCCTGCGACTGGCGCCGTGCGCTGGCGCCCAGTTGATCGGCCGGGGGGCAAGCGCCCGGCAACATTGACGGGCATCTCTCGTTCGATCATTGGCCCATGCACTGTAAGGTGGCCGACGAGAGCAAGAAACCGGCGCGCGGCTTGCGCCGATCTGTCTATCTGATCCCAACTGTCTTGTCTGCGAACGGCCCACAGTATACAACAGGGTGCGGGGATCGGCAAGGCAGACGGTGCATAATTCGTACAAACGCCCTGGCCAGACCAGGAAAGGGAGCAAGTTACGCCGCGGCAATTGTGCGTTTTGCTCACTTGTGCTTATAATTCGGGCATATCCATCTCTTACAAGGAGAAGCAACCATGGCAATGAGAACTGCTGAGCTGTTCGGTGTGCGCGAGGACCTGGCCGCTAAATTGAAGACTGAAGGTCTGGGCGATACCGACAAGCTGTTGGCCGCTGCCGGCACCCCCAAGGCCCGCCAGGAGCTGGCCGCCAGGCTGGGTGTGGACAGCAAGGAAGTGCTGGAGCTGGCCAATCGCGCTGACCTGGCCCGCATCAAGGGCATTGGCACCGTCTACTCTGACCTGCTGGAATGGGCCGGTGTGGACACGGTGGCCGAGCTGGCGCATCGCAACCCCGAGAACCTTTACGCCAAGATCGTCGAGGTGGCCAACGAGCACTTCGTCAAGCGCCTGCCCCGGGCCGAAGATGTGGCCGATTGGGTGGCTCAGGCCAAGGAACTGCCGCGCGTCCTGGAGTATTAGGCCATTTGTGCGTGGCAGACTGCGGAAGGCGCGCCCGAGGGTCGGTGCTATCCGCAGTCACAGGCGGCGCTCCGTGTCGTCAACAAGGCCGGCGGTTCATTAAAGGTAACTGTTCAGGTGCCCGGCGCCTACGGCTGAATAGTTACCATTAAAGAACAGCCGGCTTTTGGCTTGAGGTGGTGGAAAAGAAGTTCAACTTCTTCGGAGAAGTTGAACTTCTCCGCTTCTCCGAAGAAGGCCCGAAGAAGTTGAACTTCTCCGAAGAAGTTCAACTTCTCGGCTGACGCTGCGGACGCCAGGAGCAAACTGCATGGTTGAAGTGCTTACCCGCCACGCCAGTGTTCTGACGGCCGATCAAACCAGCGCGGTCATTGCGCTTTGTTCCCAGGTCTTTCAGATCGACTACGCCTGGTACATGGACCTGTGCCCTGACCGCATGCATGTTCTGGGCTACGTCGATGGTCAGCTGGTGGCCCATGCGCTGTGGCTGGATCGGCCGCTGCGCGTGGGCCGCGGGCCGTGGCTCCGCTCGGCCTATGTCGAGGGGGTGGCGACGCACGCCGCCCACCGCAGTCGCGGCTACGGCGCGGCTGTCATGCGCCGTGTGCAGGCCGAGATCGCCGGCTACGACCTGGGTGCGCTGTCGCCGGCCGTGCCGGCGTGGTACGCCACGTTGGGCTGGGAACGCTGGCAAGGGCCGCTGTGGATTGAGCATGACGGCGCGCTGGAAGCTACCCCCGACGATGAGTTAGTGCTGATCTATCGCACGCCATGCACCCCCGCCTTGGACCTGCATGCCGCGCTGACCGCCCCCTGGCGCCCCTTCGAGCAGTGGTAAACAGATGAAAACTGAAAAAGAAAAGATGCTAGCCGGCGAACTGTACAACGCCACGGACCCGCAACTGGTCGCCGAACGGCGGCGCTGCCGTCTGCTGCTCAAGCAGTTCAACGATTCGACCGATGAACAGGTGGCGCTGCGCCGGGACCTGCTGCGGCAGCTCATCGGCCCACAGGGCGCGGGGCTGTGGATCGAGCCCCCCTTCTACTGCGACTACGGCAGCAACATCAGCGTGGGCGACGGCGTCTACTTCAACTTCGACTGCGTTATCCTGGACGTGGCCGCGGTGACCATCGGCGATGACGTGTTGTGCGGGCCGAAGGTGCAGATCTACACCGCCACGCATCCCATGGCCTGGGCGGAACGCGCCAGCGGGCTGGAGTTCGCCAAGCCCATCGCCATCGGCTCCCACGTCTGGATCGGCGGCGGCGCTATCCTCTGTCCCGGCGTCACCGTGGGCGACCGCTCGGTGATCGGCGCGGGCAGCGTGGTGACGCGCGATGTCCCGCCGGATGTCTTTTTCGCCGGCAACCCCGGCCGCGTGATCCACTCGCTGGACGCCGCCGAACGTCTGCAACGGCCCTGAAAGGAGAGCTGTCATGGAGATCATCGCCGCGACCTGTGCTGTCTTATCGACGACCCCCAGCCGCTGGCTGGCGTTGACCGAGCAGTTGCCGCTCGATCTGCTGACCCGGCCGCCCGCGCCCGGCGAATGGTCGGCGCTGGAGTGCCTTCAGCACCTGGTGGACACTGAGCGCTGGGTCTTTCCCGCGCGCGTCGGCTATCTGTTGGCCGGCCAGGATTTCCCCGATTTCGACCCTGACAGCCAGGGCAGCGCGCCCGATGGCGATCAGAGTCCGGCCGAGCTGGCCGCGGAGTTTGCCCACCTGCGCGCCGAGGCCCTGCGCGGCCTGGAGCTGGTCACGCCGGCCGACCTCGCCTGCCAGGCGCGTCATCAGGAGCTGGGTCTGGTCACGCTGGGTGAGCTGCTGCACGAGTGGGCCGGCCACGATCTGATGCATCTGGTGCAGGCCGAGCGTGCGCTGATGCAGCCGTTCATCCAGGGCTGTGGCCCGTGGCAGCCCTATTTTCGCGACCACCTGGCCTGAGCTTCCCGCAGGCCCAGGCGCTGTCGGCCTGATCGCGTCAGGAGAAGCGACATGAACCACGAGATCTTCCTTGAAATCGGCCAGAAGAAGGTGCTGGCCGGCGCGACGGACTGGCCGGGCTGGTGCCGCGGCGGGCGCAGCGAGGAGGCGGCCGTGCAGGCGCTGGTGGACTATGGGCCGCGCTACGCGGCTGTGATGGCCGCGGCCGGGCTGGAGGTGACGCCGCCAGCCGGCGCGGCCGGCTTCAGCGTCGTCGAGCGGGCGGCCGGCAACGCCTCCACCGACTACGGCGTGCCCGACCAGCCGCTGGCCAGCGACGCGCGCCCGCTGGAGGAGGCCGAGCTGGCCCGCTTGCAAACGATCCTGAGCGCCTGCTGGCAGGCGTTCGACCGGGCGCTGGCCGCGGTCGAGGGGGTGGAATTGCGCCGAGGGCCGCGCGGCGGCGGCCGTCAGCCCGACGCGATGGCGCGTCACGTGCTGGAATCCAACGTCAGCTATCTGGGACGGCTGGATTGGCGCTTGACCCTCGACGAGCGCGCGGGCGTGAGCGAACAGATCGAAGGCAGCCGGCTGGCGACGCTGGACGCCCTGGCCAGAGCCGCGCGCGGCGAAGTGCCCGCTCTGGGGCCGCGCGGCGGCAAGCGGTGGACGCCGCGCTATTTTGCCCGGCGCGCGGCCTGGCATGTGCTGGATCACCTCTGGGAGATCGAGGATCGCAGCTTATGACACCCATGACCGGCTCGCCTGTCTTTTTTGCCACGCCAGAGGAGTTCCGCGCCTGGCTGGAGGAGAACCACGCGACGGTACGCGAGCTGTGGGTTGGGTACACCAAGAAGGGCGCCGGCCGGCCCAGCATCACCTGGCCGGAGTCGGTGGACGAGGCGCTCTGTTTTGGCTGGATCGACGGCATTCGCAGGAGCGTCGACGACACCAGCTACATGAACCGCTTCACGCCGCGCCGGCCGGGCAGCAACTGGAGCGCGGTCAACATCGCCCGTGTGGCCGAGTTGACCGCCCAGGGCCGCATGCGGCCGGCCGGGCTGGCGGCCTTCGACCGGCGGCGGGATGAAACGACGGCCGTCTACAGCTACGAGCAAAGACACCAGGCCGCGCTGGAGGAGGCCGAGGAGCAGCAACTGCGCGCCAACCCGGCCGCCTGGCAGTTTTTCCAGGCCCGGCCCCCTTCCTATCGCCAGGCTGCGATCCGCTGGGTCATCAGCGCCAAAAAGGCCGAGACCCGCCAATCCCGCCTGGCCCGGCTGATCGAAGACTCGGCGCAGGGCCGCACCGTGCCGCCCCTGACCCGCCCGACCAAGGCCCAACCATGAAAGGTGCTCCACCGGAAGAGGCGCCGCTGGTCGCGCGCGTCGCGGCCAGCTTCGCACAGCAGGCGGTCATGGCGACCATGATGGCTGTTGTGATGTGAGGACAAGAAGAAAGAAGAAGCTCAACTTCTCCGAAGAAGTTGAGCTTCTGAATCCCCTTTGCCGCCGCGCGCGCGCCAGCTACTTGCGGCGTCGGCGAAGCAGCGCAGCCGCGGCGGCCGACGCCGCCAGCAACGCGGGAAGGCCCCAGGCCGCCGGCCCCGCGGCCACTGCGCCGGCCGACAACTCGCTCAGCCGCACCGCGGTGGGCGCGCCGAAGGCTGCGCTGACCGGCCCGTGTCGCGTCACGGCACCGTTGATCTCCACATCGTCCAACCAGTAGAAGTAGGTGGCGCCGGGGGCCAGGTTTGCCTGATCGATCCACTGATAGCTGTATCCCTGTGTACCGCCCGGCCCTTGTGAGGGGATCAGGCTGGCGTTGAGCTGCGTATCTGGCCCGTCCGGCGAAACGCCCCGCCACAGGTTGAAGCCCAGGTTGCCGATCTCGCTGACCGTCTCCCAACGAACCAGCACCCCATCCCCCTGCGCCTCGGCGCTGAAGTTGGCCAGCAGCACCGCCAACGGCACGTTGAAGGTGACGGTCACGGTCTGATTGTCCGCCGTGGCATCGGCGCTGCCGACGCCAACGGTCGGCCCGGCGGTGTAGGTAGCCGTCGCCTGGCCGTTGACAAACTGCGTCGCCGCGCCCGAGAGCGTGCCTAGCACGGGATTGCTAAAGATAGTGACAGGCGGCTGCTGGAAAGGCGGCAAGCCTGAGAGGCTGGCCGGGGCCACCGGACCGCCGGTGTTGCGTCCGAACAGGTCGGCGGTCAGGGTGGTCGAGGTGTTGATCGCCACGACCGCCGGGTTGGCGCTGTGGCGCAGTTGCAGCCAGCGGGTGGCCGTCGGCAGCACGTTGCCCGCCAGCACGCTGGCCCCCGGCCCGGAGTTGACGCCCCACCAGTTGTCGTCGGCCGTGGTCGCGCCGCCGTTTGTCTGCCAGATGCCGCTGCCGTTGGTGCCCACATTGCCCACAAAGCGGCTGAAGCTGACGTTCAGCGTGCCGCCCAGGTGGGCAATGGCGCCGCCCAGGCCGGTAGCCGTCAGCGAGGCGTTGGCGGCGCGGTTGTTGATGAAGTGGCTGCGCTGGATGGTGGCCGTGCCGCCGCTGATGTGCAGCCCGCCGCCGGCGTCGCCGGTATACGTCGCCCGGTTGCCGGAGAAGGTGGAGTTGCTGATGTTCAGTTGGCCGCCGGCGCATTGACTCAGATAGTCAACACCGCCGCCGGTTTTGGCAATTGCCGAGCCCGCTGTGTTGTTGGAGATGGTGCTGTTGATGATGGTCAGGTTGCCGCAGGTGCCTGAGGCGATGCCGCCGCCGGGGCCTTGGGTGGCGGTGTTGTTGTCCACCGTCACACCGTTCAGCGTCAGCGTTCCGACGCCGTTCGTGTCGCCGTAGATAATGCCGCCGCCGCCGTAGGAGATGTCCACGGTGCCGCCGGTGATCTTCAGATTGGACAGGCCGCCCGAGAAGCTGGAACCGACTTGGGGGTTGAAGTCGATGACGCGGTCGTTCGTGGTCTGCTGGATGATGGTGTTGGCCGCGCCGGCGCCGGCGATGGTCGTGCCGCTGACCCGGATGTCCAGGTCGCCGGTGGCGTTGTCGTCGTTGCCATTGCCTGCGATGGTCAACGGGTAGGTGCCCGCAGGCAGGTTGATGGTAAAGGGCTGGGTTCCTGACAGGGCGCAGCCTCCGAAGTTGGCGCCGTCGTTGGCGGTGCGGATCGCCTCTCGCAGGGAGCAGGTGCCTCCGGCGCCGTAGTCGTCAGCCGTGGTGTTGACAGTGATCGTGCCGGCCGCCTGGGCCGGCGCGGCCGGCGCCAGCAGGCCCGCAGCCAGCAGCAGCGCAGCCGCGAGGCTGCCCAGCCAGGCGTGGCCGGCCGGACGCGCCTGGCTGAGTCGAGCTTCAGTCAGGGATGGTTGCATGTGTCGAAGTTCGCCGTTCACAGGTTAATCCTCCTCGGTCCCCAGTCAGGGTCATCGTTCGCTCAATTTATCGTTCAGAAGTTGCAGTGATTCGCTACGATCTGGGCGGATAGACGCCAGCCAGGCAGATGCAGTAGTTCAGCGCCAGGTAGGGCGGCAGGTTGTTGTGCGGCTGGCTGCCGCCGGCCAGCCCGATGGCCTGGTTGCTCATGGCAACGTCCGCGCCGCTGGCGTAGAAGTTCTGGCCTCGGCCCCCCGCGCCGGTCGCCCACACCTGGTTGGCCGGGTCTGTCTGGTCGCCCAGGTTTGTGCTGGCTGCCGCCGGATGCGTGTGCTGCGGAATCTCGCTGTTGATCAGCGTCACCATGGCCACGCCGTCGCTTTCCCCCAGCGTGCGGTAGGAAAGGCCTGGCCCCTGGCCGAAGTTCAGCGCCGCCTGGCCCTGCAGGTTGGGCAGGCCAAAGGTGGTGCGGCCGTCGCCGCCGTAGGTGGTGCCAAGAATCGAGAACAGCGCCGTGTTCTGGGAGATGGCCAGCAGTTGGCCGTTGCACTGCGCCCAGCCGCGCGGCGCGAAGTTGAAACCAAACAGTCTGATCTCGCCGATATAGGGATCACTCATGGGTTTGTCTCCTTTGGGGGGCGAATTTCAGTCGCGGGAGGGGAAGACCCCCACCAGGGCGATGCAGAAGTTGAGCGTCAGGTAGGGAGAACGGTTTTCGTGGGGCTGGCCGCCGCCGGTGGGTGCAAGGGCGTTGCCGGCCATCTGCACGTTGGGGCTGGCCGCGTAGGTAGCGGCGCCGGTGTCGGCCCAGGCCGCGCCGGCCGGGCTGGCCGTGGAAGGCGCGGCCGAGCTGGCGTTGGCCCCATGTATGTGCGCCGGCATCTCGGCGATGGTCAGGGTGTGCATCTCTTCGCCAGCCTGCTGGCCCTGGTTATAGCCAGCGCCGGCGCCCAGCGCCGCCCGGCCGCGCAGGTCAGGCAGAGCGAAGGTGGTCATGCCATTGCCGCCATACATGGTGCCCAGCAGCGAAAAGAGCGCCTGGTACTGGTTGATGGGCAGCAACTGGCCGTTGCACTGCGCCCAGCCGCGCGGCGTAAGGCCGAAGGAAAAGATCTGAATCTCGCCGATGAATGGATCGGTCATGGGATGGCCTCCTAGCCTTGCGAGGGGTAGATCCCCTCGAGCGCGATGCAAAAGTTGAGCGTCAGGAAGGGCAGCATGTTGTCGTGCGGCTGGCTGCCGCCGCTGGGTAAGATCGAGCTCGCGCTCATGGCCGCGTTAGCCGCCGCGCCGGCGGTGTAGAGGGCGACCGGGCTGCCGGCCCAGACCGCGCCGGCGGGATGTGGGCTGTCTCCCGCGCCGGAATGGCCCAAAGCCGGATGGCTGTGCGGCGGCGCCTGGCTCACGACGAGCGTCACCGCCTCCACGCCGCCGCTTTGGCCCAGGCTGTAGCTGCTCAGGCCCGGCCCCTGGCCCTGGTGCAGCGCCGCCCGGCCGCGCAGGTCAGGCAGCGCGAAGGTGGTTTGGCCGTCGCCGCCATAGGTGGTGCCGATCAGGCTGAACAGGGCGTCGTATTGCGAGATCGGCAACAGGCTGCCGTCGCACAGCGCCCAGCCCTGGGGCGCGAAGTTGCCCCCGAACGCCATGATTTGGCCGATATACGGTTCAGTTGGCATGAATACCTCCAGGTGAGTTGGAACTGCTCAGGTATGGCATTAGAAACCGGGTTTTTGTCTCGCACATGAAAGGCCGTCGCGCGGACGAAACCCCTGCCCGCACGAGAAAAACCCGGTTTCTGAACGAATGACTGCGCTGCGTTGCCCCGAATTTGCCCAACAGGAAACAACGATACGCTCTGTTCAGTGGTAAACGCAGAAACAGAGCGAATCTGGCGCGACAGACAAGTCGATTGTTGTAATCCACCCCCCAAACTGGCATCCCCGGTCAGTCGAAGCCCTCGAAATCAGCGTCCCCGCGCATCTTGCGCACGTTGCTGGCCAGCCGGCCAGACAGTTCCTCCTCTTCCACGTAGCCCATAGCCTTGTAGAAGTCCAGGTCGTAGCTGCGGGTCTGCACCACCACCGGCATGGGCACGGCGTGGCCCAGGATCAGCGCCTGCTGGCGCGTTTCCAGCCGCGCCAGCACCTCCTTCAGCCCGGCCGCGCCGCTGACCCCCATCAACACGGCGCGGATGTCGTTCTCCTCATCCAGCAGCGCGGTGACACGGGTGCCGATCTGGCTCATCACCTCGGGGTCGATCTGGCTGGGACGCTGATCGACGATGAAGAGGGTGACGTTGTACTTGCGCAGCTCGCGGGCGATGGTCCCAAAGATGGTGTGGCTGGCGATCTGCGGATCGAGGAACTTGTGCGCCTCCTCGATGGTGATCACCAGCGGCGTCGGCTCGGCGGCCTTGTTGCCGAAGGCGTTTTCCTTCTTCTCCACATATTTCTGGTGCAGCCGGCGGGTCAGGAAGTTGGCCACGAAGATGTAGGCGTCCAGCATGTTGCCGTAGCGGCCAAACTCCAGCACGATGTGGGTGTTGGCCTCCAGGTGTTGGAGGATGCGCTGCACCGAGTCGTCGTGCGCCTTGGGCTTGAGGAAGCCATATTTGTGGAAGACCTCGAAGCGGCGGCGCAGCGCGGCCAGCGTCTGGTAGGTCTGGCCCATCTCGTCGGCCAGCGCCTTAAGGCCGTTCTCCGATTTGCCGGTCTCGGGGTCGAACTCCCCTTGGCTGTCGATCCAGTCGTCGTCCAGGAAGTTGACCAGCCATTGCGCCCCCAGCCGGCGGCGCAGGGCGTAGATCGCGCCCACCTGCGGCTCGCTCAGGTTGAGGATGCCTTGCAGCATCTCCAGGTCCTCCGGCTCCACCTGCTGGTAGCCGATGGTGACGGTGTAGTCGGGGTTGGAGCCGCGCCGCCGGCTGGACTCGTCGTCCAGGGTGAAGATCTTGACCCGGCCGTCGGGGAAGATCTGCTTCAGCCCCTTGACCTTCTTGCTGGCGCCCTCGCTGCTTCCCTCCCAGCCGTACTCGTTGTGCATGTCGAAGATCAGGTTGACGGCCACCTGGTCGCGCACGATGCCGGCCAGCAGCAGACGGCTGAGGAAGGTCTTGCCGGTGCCGCTCTTGCCGAAGACGCCCGACGAGCGCTCCACCAGCCGCTCCAGGCTGAGCGTCACCTTGACATCTTCCATCTCCAGCGGCTGGCCGATGTGGAAGAAGTGGGCGTCGCGCTCCTTGTCGTGGCCTTCCTGGCCGAAGACCTCGCTGACCTCCTCCTGGCTGGCGGCGCGCACCGCGCTGAAGTGGCCCGGCACTGTCTTGACCGGCCGCGGCTCGCCGCCGGCCGCGTCGTCCAGCACCAGCATGGGGCTGAGGTGAATCAAGCCAAAGGCGCTGACGCCCAGATGGACCGCGGAGAGGAAGGCATCGTCCATGTCGGGCGGGTTGAGGGTGAACTCTTCGCTGGTCGCGCCCAGTTGCACATCGGTGATCATGCTGAAGAAGCGTTTGCTCTGGCCATGCACCACCACATAGCTGCCCACCGCCAGCTCCTCGGTGCTCACCTCGCGCGCCAGCCGCACCTCCAGCCCCTTGGCCAGCGAGCCGCCGATCACCAGGCCCAGTTTCTCCAGCCGTGGCCGGTC
>JACSRL010000817.1 GCA_014879765.1 Anaerolinea sp.
GTCTGCGCAACGGCCTTTCATGGCGCCATGATCTTGGTCTGTGAGACAAAAACCCGGTTTCTAATGCCATGCCTGAGCAGTTACGGTTTTTTTTACTCTTCGGGGAATTCGTCGCTGTTGTGATGGTCCTCAGTGAAAGCCGCCTCGCCGCCGTTCTCCGCCTCCAGCGCGATGATCTTCTGCGCCACCTGCTCGATGGCCACCCGCTGCTTACGGTAGAGGTCGGACTCGCTCATGGCCAGCCGGTCGGCGATCTCCCGCACCCGCTTGCCCTGGATGAACTTCAGATCCAGGATATTGTAGAGCAGCCACTCGGAGGCGGTCATCTGGCGCTGGCCTTCGGGGCGCAGTCCTTCGATGGCCTGGGCCAGCACCGCGCGCAGCCCCTTGGTGGGGCTGCCCTCCGCCGCCGCGGCCTGGCTCACCACCTTGAGCCGCAGCAGGGGGCTGTCGGTCAGCTTGGGCCCGCCCCAATAGTGGGTGAGTGCATCCTTGACCCACTTGGTGAACTCCAGCTCATAGATGATGCTGTCGGTCTCGGCCGGCTGCTGTAAAGGGGGAGTGCCGGGGTAAGGGATGACGCTGCGCCAGCGCTGCACCCGCTCGATCTGGGGCATGATCTCCATCACAGCCATGAAGACCCCCTGCTGCAAGAGGCGGTCCTCCAGCGCGGTCTCGGCGCGCTGCACCAGCTCGGCCACCACTTCCTGCTCGGCCGCTGCTGGGCCAGGCTGGCCGGCGCGCGCGCGCACGCCCAGCAGCCCCAGCGCGTTTTCCTGGCCGGAGGTGCGCAGCGGCCAGACCCAATAGCCGTTGTGCTGCACATTGTCGCCCGCGCCGTGATCCCGGTCACGCTCCGCGGCCTGGTCCAGCACCCCCTGCCAGTCGGGGTAGCGGCGAAACTCGTTGATCAGCTCAGCCGGCCCGCAGGCCGCTTCCACCAGCAGTTCCTCCCCGGCCTGCACCGCCACAAAGCCGCCCGGCACCCGCAGGTACTCGCACATGGCCACCAGCACGTTTTCCAGGAACTGGCGCAGGTCGCTGGAGGTCAGCAGCCGGCGGTCCAGCTCGCGGATCGCCATCAGCTCCTCCTGGTCGTGGCTGTAGATCAGCCGATCCACCGTGGGCTTGATCAACTCGATCAACAGTTGCAAGAGCACGATCAGCGCCACCACCGTCAACAACACCACCGACTCCCGCGGCAGGCCGAGGATGCTCTCCACCTTGGGAACGGTCAGGATCGCGCCGACCACCAGAATGCCCAGCAGCGGCCCGCGGATCAGAAAGACGATCAGCCCGCGCTTGACCACCCGGTCTGGACTGAGCACGCCATAGTAGGCCACGCTGTAGGTCATGACGATCAACATGACTGCCACGCCGATGTTGCCGATCAGGGTCAGGATCCCGACGAAGGCCCGCTGCGGGTCCACCGTGAAGCCGGCCAGCACCAGGTAGGGAAAGACGCCCATGCCAGGCGCCAGAAAGGAAACCACCAGATAGGTCATGCGCCGCCGCGAGGCCGGGGTCAGACAGCGCTGCCGCACGCGGTAGGTGTTGTACAGGCCGTAGCCTGAGACGAAGAGAAAGTAGAGGACGAAGAGCGGGAAGAGCCGTCCTGGGTCGAGATAGTAGAGATTGCCGATGCCGCTGGCCGGCTGCACGATCAGGTCCGTGAACAAGGCCAGCAGGACGATCACGCCGCTGGTCAGGTAACTGGCCAGCACCAGGCGGGTGCGCCGCCGCGAGATGGCGTTGGTGGTGCGCAGCAGCGCGTCGGAGAGATCGAAATAGGCGGCCGGCACCAGGGGAATGCCCAGCCATTGCAGGCGCAGCCAGAGCTCTGTCTGCTCCGGCGCCACCAGGTAGAGCAACACATCCCCGGTGTAGACGATCATCACGCAGGCCAGCAGGATGGCAAAGGCGCGCCCCACCCGGTTGCGCACGTTGTAGGCTACCACATAGGCCAGCAGCGAAAAAGCCAGAATCGCCACCGCAGCCGAAAGCAGCAGGTTGGCCAGGTCGAGG
>JACSRL010000389.1 GCA_014879765.1 Anaerolinea sp.
AGGTGCCGGGCACTTGCGCTTGACTTGGTAGTGTGAATTGGCTTCACGTGTCGCATTGCAAGCGTAGATTCAAGTGCCCGGCACCTACGGCTGAATAGTTAAGCTTGCTCAACCGGCATGGCAAGCTGGTGACTGGCGACTGTGGCCCGCTGAACAGACCAGCCAACAGGCCGTTTCCTCCCCGACATGCCGTCCCAGCCGGCCGACTCGTGTACCGGCTTCACAATCTGAACGACTGGTCATCCCCCTCTCCACAACCCGATCGAAAGGATGGAGCGATGGCAGAACAACCCCAGGGCGCAGCGCCCGTGCCCGAAGAAGTGCAGTCCAATGTGCTGCTGACCACGGTAGACTGGATCTATAACACCGGTCGTACCTTTTCCCTGTGGCCTATGACCTTTGGCCTGGCCTGCTGCGCGATTGAGTTCATCGTCGCGGGCACCGCGCGCTACGATATGTCGCGCTTCGGCATGGAGGTCGCCCGCCCTTCACCCCGCCAATGCGATCTGCTGATCATCTCCGGCACCGTGACCAAGAAGATGGTGGTGCCCATCGTGCGGCTCTACAACCAGATGGCCGAGCCGCGCTACGTGGTCAGCATGGGCGCCTGCGCCACCGGCGGCGGGCCGTTCAAAGAGGGCTACAACGTGGTCTCGGGCATCGACAAGTACCTGCCGGTGGACGTCTACGTGCCCGGCTGCCCACCCACCCCCGAAGCGCTGCTGCACGGCTTCATCACCCTGCAACAGAAGATCCGCACGCAGTCCGTGCGCACCGTGCCCTGGTACCGCAAGGCCTACAGCAGCGTCGTGCCGATCCCTGTGCTGGGGCCGGACATCTTCAGCACCAGGCCAGAGGCTGTCAAGCGCGTGCAAGAGATCAACATGCAGCGCATGATGGCCACGCGCGCCGCCGGCGGGCTGGCCATCGCCGAGATGCAGATCCTGGGCGCTGACGAGTTCATCGTGATCCGCAACAGCGGGTTGGCCCAGGACATGACCGGCTGGCGGCTGCACAGCGGCGCTGGGGATCAATCCTACAGCTTCCCGGCCGGCTTCGTGCTGATGCCAGACGCCGAGGTGCGGGTACACAGCGGGCCGGAGGCGGCCGTGGCTGGCCCCAACGATCAGGTGTGGACGAAACGGCACATGTGGCGCAACGAAGGCGACACCGCGAACCTGATGGACGCCGATGGCAACGTCGTATCCTCCTTCAGCCATCAAGGGAATTGAGCTATGAGTGAACCAACGCTAGATGCCGCCCTCCCCTACAGCGACCTGTTGCCTGGCGCGGTGTTGGCCGTGGAGAAAAACATCGAAGGCGAAAGCCTGGTGGTGGCGCCCGATCAACTGACCGCTGTGGCCGAGCAGTTGCGCGACCACGAGGGCTATGACCTGCTGTCCAACCTGACGGCGGTGGACTATCTGGGCTTCACCGGCCGCAGCGCAGCCGACCGCTTCGAGATCGTCTATCATCTCTATTCCACCACCAAGCGGGGCGGCCCCAGGGTGCTCAAGGTGCGGCTGCCGGAGGAGAACCCGGCGCTGCCCACGCTGATGTCGGTCTATCCGGGCGCAGACCTGCAAGAGCGCGAGGCCTACGACCTGTACGGCATCCGTTTTCTGGGCCACCCCAGTCTGCGGCGCATTCTGCTCTGGGAGGGCTTCAACGGCCATCCCATGCGCAAGGACTGGCAGGAAGCCTATTTCGAGGCCGAAAGCAAGCCCTTCAAGAGCCGGCATCCTGTGGGCCACCACATCTGGGCCGAGGATCGCAACCCGTGGGGCTCCAACGTCAACTACCCCGACGGCTTCGATCCGGAAACCTGGAGCCAGCCGGTGACGCTGCGGCCGCTGGAGCGGCATTCGGGCAGCAACGGCGTGTCGGGCGCGCTGAAGACCGAGCGCATTGTGGTCAACATGGGGCCGCAGCACCCCAGCACCCACGGCGTCTTCCGCATGATCGTGGAGCTGGACGGCGAGACGGTCACCGCGCTGGAGCCGGAGATGGGCTATCTGCACCGCAACCATGAGAAGATCGGTGAGCGCAACACCTATCTCATGAACATGCCCTACACCGACCGGCTGGACTACATCAGCTCCATGTCCAACAACCTGGCCTACACCATCGCCGTCGAAAAGCTGATGGGCGAGGCCTACCAGCCGACGGAGCGGGCCGAATATCTGCGGGTGATCATGGCGGAGCTGACCCGCATCGTCAATCACCTCTTCTCGGTGGGCACCTTCTTCAACGACCTGGGCGCCTTTTTCACCCCCCTGCTGTACGCGGTGCGCGAGCGCGAGCTGATCCTCGATCTGTTCGAGTCGGTCTCCGGCAGCCGCATGATGTGCAACTACATGCGTTTCGGCGGCGTGGTGGCCGACCTGCCCGCGGGCTGGCTGGAGACCTGCACCAAGCTGGTGCATGAGCGTCTGCCTGCCAAGCTGGATGAGTTGGAGCGCTACCTGATCGGCAACGAGATCGTGCAGCAGCGCTGCATCGGCGTCGGCTACCTCTCGGCCGCCGACGCGCTGGCGCTGAGCTGCACCGGCCCGCAACTGCGCGGCAGCGGCGTCCCCTACGACATCCGCCGGGCCGAGCCTTACTCGATCTATGACCGCTTCGATTTCGATGTGGTGAGCTTCAACGGCTGCGATGTCTACTCCCGCTTCCTGGTGCGCATGGAAGAGATGCGCCAGAGCGTCAGGATCTTGCAGCAGGCGCTGAAGCAGTTGCCTGAGGGGCCGATCCAGGCCGCCAAGGCGCTGGGCGCCTACACCGTGCGCCCGCCGGTGGGCGATGTCTACGGCCGCATCGAAAGCCCCAAGGGCGAGCTGGGCTTCTACCTGGTCTCCAACGGCGCGGGCAACCCCTGGCGCTACCGGGTACGCGCGCCCTCCTACATCAACCTCAACGCCTTGGCGCCTATGGTGGTCGGCAACAAAGTCGCCGACGCCGTCATCATCCTGGGCGCGATCGATATCGTGCTGGGCGAAGTAGACCGTTAGCACGTGATGAGTGAAACGTGATGAGTGAAACGTAACTCGTAACTCGTAACCGGAGGTGCTTTCCATGAACTCCGGGTTCCGGGTTACGCATTACGGGTTACGCATTACAGGTTAAAAACCACATCACACTCACAGACCACGTTTCACGTTTCACGCTTCACGGCTCACGGCCCACGTTTCCAAGGAGGCTCCATGTTCGGAACCGGACTTCTCAAAGGTTTGGGTGTCACGTTCAAGCGTTTTGCAGATACCTACATCGACGACGTCAAGCAGATCCCCAGCCGATACGCCTTCGGGCAGGATATGATTCGTCAGGCTCCTGATGAAAAGGGGCTGTTTACCATCCAATACCCTGAGGAAAAGCGGGAGCTGCCGGAGCGTTTCCGCTACATCCCGATGCTGCTCTACGAAACGTCGAAGCAGGAGGATCGCTGCACGGCCTGCGGCATCTGCGCCAAGGTCTGCCCTCCCCAGTGCATCTGGATCGTGCGCGACGCCGACGAAAATGGCAAGCCCATCGCCCACCCCGCCGAGTTCTACCTCGATGCGTCGATCTGCATGAGCTGCGCCTTCTGCGCCGAGTTCTGCCCCTTCGACGCCATCAAGATGAACCACGACTACGAGCTGGCGGTCTACGAGCGCTACCCCGACCTGGTCTACAACATGGCCGAGTTGACGGTGCCGGTGGAGTACTACGCCTCCATCTGGCCGACGCAGTACGAGGCCGAGGAGATCCGCCGGGCTGAGGAAGAGGCCAAGAAGGCCGCCAAGCAGGCGGCCCGGGCCAAGCCAGCCGCCAAGCCGGCGGCTGAGGCCAAGCCTGCGCCGGCGGCCAAGCCTGCGGCTGAGGCCAAGCCCGCCGCCGCGCCGGCCGCGGTCAAGCCGGCGGTCGCGGCAGCCACGGCCGCGGCAGCCGACAACGTCTTTGCCCGCATGCCCAACCCGGGCAAGACCTCCGGCGGCTATACCGTGGAGCAGATCGCGGAGCGCCGCGAGGAGGCCTATGGGCGCTACAAGGAGCGCAAGGGCGCGGATGCCAAGGTGCTGCACGGCGGCGCGGCCGCGCCCGTCGCGGCCGCAGTGGCCGGGGCCGCCGCGGTGGTCGCCGCTGAAGCGCCCGCGGCCGTAGCCGAGCCGATCGCAGCCGCCGAGCCGGTGGCCGCACCGGCAGCACCCGCCGCACCCGCCGCACCCACAGCGCCTGCTGCGCCGCCTCCGGCGGCCGCGCACGCCGGAGGCAGCGAATTCAACCGGATGCCCAACCCGGCCATGACCTCCGGCGGCTACACCGTGGAGGAGCTGGCCGAGCGCCGCAAGGAAGCCTACGCCCGCTACAAGGCGCGCAAGGGCGCCGACGCCAAAGAGCTGCACTAGGCTGCCAGGATGGCGCCGCTCTGGTAGATCATCGAGGAGTCCGGCCCGCTTAGCAACGCGGCTGCCGGACTTCTCTTTTTGCGCCGCAGACTGCGGAACTGGAGGTAACATCATGGAACTGACCTACACCTTTCACGGCCACGCCTGCTTCAGCCTGGAGGCGGGCGGGACAACCCTGCTGTTCGACCCCTTCCTCACCGGCAACCCCGTTGCCCAGGTCGCGGCCGACGACGTCGCGGCCGATTACATCCTGCTCTCCCACGGCCACTTTGACCACATGCCCGACGCGGCCGCGATTGCCCAGCGCACCGGCGCCACGGTGATCGGCACCCTTGAGCTGGTCAATTGGGTCAACGGCCAGGGCGCGGCCAACATCCACGGCATGCAGCCGGGCGGCTCCTTCCGCTTCCCCTTTGGCCGCGTCAAGCTGACCATCGCCCATCACGGATCGATGTTGCCCGATGGCAGCTACGGCGGCGTGGCTGTGGGCTTCATCGTCGACATCGGCGGCAAACGGGTCTATTACACCGGCGACACGGCGCTCTTCCTGGACATGCAGCTCTACGGCGAGGAAGGGATCGACGTGCTGATTCTGCCCATCGGCGACAACTTCACCATGGGGCCGGAAGATGCGCTGCGCTGCGTCCAGTTCGTCAAGCCCAAGGTGGTGATTCCGCTGCACTATGACACCTGGCCGCCCATTGCCCAGGACGCCGCGGCCTTCGCGGCCGCGGTCGAAGCGACCGGCGTCCAGTGCATCGTGGCCGGAGTTGAGCAGACGCAGACCATCGCACTCTAGCCACACCGCCCACCGTGCAGAGTCAAGGTTTCAGCCGACTCACATCTTGAGACCCTTTGGGTTACTCGCCATCAGCGGCGCTGCGTTGATCGACCACGGGAGCTCGGAGGGTCTCGTATCCTACCCCATTCGAACCATACGCTTGACAAGCACAACATGATGTATTAGAATCTTAGTGGTTGCGCAGAGGGATCTGTCCCTCACGCTGTATCGGTTTCCATACGAAGGAGGAAGTTCATGGAACACCATAACGAAACGCGCGAGGGGGTGGCCGTTTTGGTCGTGTTGGCTGCCTTCTCCCTGCTAATGGCTTTGTCGTTGATCGGAGGCGCCCCTGATCCATTGGCCCTGGCCCAGGTGCACGCAACGGACACACCCACAGTTGGGTCGCCTCTCGTCTCTCCGCTCAACGGTCCCACCAATACCCCACCACCCCGGCCGGTGGCGCGCCCTATCGAGTTCATCACCAATGCCACCGAAGCGTATGTGCTCAGCCATCGCTATTCCCCGATGAAGGCTTTCGACGCCACCCAAAACGAAGCCCCCGACGAGGTTGAACCAGGGGGCCAACAGGTCGAACGCTCGCCAGACGCCGGCGGGCTTCTCTATCTTCCGCTGATCAGGAGGCACCTGGGTGATCTGGTCTGGCGCAAAGGCGCCGGAGATGGAAGAAATCAGTCGGCGCAGTTCGGCTTTGTCTCCAAGTTGATCCCTTCCTGGTGGTACAACTGGCGGCACGACCATCCTGTCTCAGCAGGCGCACTGGACGACCCTCGCTACGCGCCGATGGTTTGGTGTCCAATGCTGCCGGGCGAAAGCGGCATCCCCAACGGCCATTGGAATCCAGAGGAATTGGTTGCCAAGGTGAGGCAGTATCCGGGCCGCACATGGTTGATCTACAACGAACCTGACTTTCCTCCCTCGTCGACCTACCCTACTGCCACACCGTTGCCGACTCCTTCCGGGACGCCTCCGGTTGTCCACCGAGCAGGGTTCCAGCAATGCGCACAATACCTGTGCAAGCTGGCAAACTACGCCACACTGGCGCCTGAGAAGACCCTTCCCCCGTCTACCACGCCTACGCCAACCGCTTCTTTCACCCCGACGCCGACTCGTCCGCCAGGAGCCACACCCAGTGCGACCCCTACCGAGGTCTGGCCATGCTATTGGGATCCTGCCACGCCTATTCCTGCCTATTATAACCAACTGACCGCGAAGATGCTGCGCATTACAGCAGACCGGTATGCGCAAATCTATCGGTTGATCAAGCAGAACGATCCAACCGCCAAGGTCTTCTGCTGCGGCAACTTCCACGGGATGTTTACCACTTGGTGGGAAGATTTCCTCGCTTACCTACGGGACTACCACGGCGACGTCAAGATCGACGGAGTAGCCATTCACGCCTACCCATGGTCGAAAAGTATTTCTGACTGTGCATTGGAAGAGAATAGACAGATGATATGGGGGTGCATGGAGGGAGAGTTGCAGGAGTTCCGGCTGAAACACGAAGCGGAGTTGCTACAACCCCGAACGCCACTAGTTCCGAATGCGCCCATCTGGATCACGGAGATCGGTTATCTGGCTGGCCCTTGGACGTACACCCCTACACCAGCCGCAACGCTGACCTACCAAGAAGTGAGAGATTACCTCATGCAGCCAATGGTGGTCTGGCTGCAAAGCGGCAGCGCAGGGTATCAGGCAGTAAGCTGGTATGTGATGCTGGATGACGACCCAGACACACCGCTGGAAACCAATCAGTTCGTCTACCCGGCGCCATCGGCCACGCCGTCGGCGCTGACCATCCTGGGTTCGACCTGGGCCAGCGTGACCCCGCCCACAGTCACGCCCACGCCGTGAACCTGCACGAGGAATAGGAGCTGCGCTATGAGCCGAGGTCAAGTGGCGCGGTGTCTCTGCACAGCCGCCCATGCGCTGGGCACACGACCGCGGATGAAAACGGACGGGCACGGTCGGCCCCTCCGGGGTGCTGCGCAAAGACCGGCCCGAGCGATTGTCAGGTTAGCGATCGTCAGGTTAGTTCTGGTCGCGGCCATGCTCGTCCTGGCGCCTGTGCATCCTGCCGCACCGGTCGCGGCCCAAGAGCGTGACAATCCCCTGCCAACCTGCTCGGCAATTCGCTATGGCGATAAAGTGATTCCATCGCCTGGCTACACCGTAGACAGGACGCTCTTCTGGATCACTGAATGGTATCGATATCCTTATAATCACGCCGTGGTGTTGCGTAGCACCGACGATGGCGCTACCTGGCTGCAAGTGTTTGATTACCCCTACAGATTCTCGGTTGGTATTACCGCCTTCGAGATAGCATCCGTTCAGGAAACAGACATTCATGCGCTGGGCAGCACAACGGTGGATGAAAACAGCGGGCTCGGTCGGAGACCGGCCCGAGCGGCTATTTTCAAGTCAGCAGGATTGACGGTCTTTGTCGGCGTGAGCCTTCACAGCGGCTATTATGGCGATTCTTTATTTTTCAGGAGCAACGACAGCGGTGATACCTGGCAGGAGATGACAGCGCCTTGCAGCGATCTCGACTGCCTGCCCTTCAGCCTGCGCGCCACAAACCGGCCAGGCGCACTCTTCCAGCCGCGTCGTTGGTTTTTCGATCCTGGGTTGCCACAGGGCGTAGCAAGATCACAGGATGGTGGAGCAACCTGGCAGCAGATCTGGTCAGAAACGCCCGCCAACGCTGTCGCCGTTTCACCCGACTTTGACTCTGACCAAACCGTCTTTGTCGCACTTGCCGGGCGCAGCTCCACACTTGACGCAGACTTCATTATCTCTCATGACGGCGGCGACACCTGGAGCGCCGGCGGACAAGGTCTCTGTTTTCTATACATATCACAAATAATCGCGTCGCCCGGCTTTGCACGCGATCGAACCTTGCTGACCAGTGCAGATGACAGTTCGCTTTACATGAGCCAGGATGGCAGCCTCACCTGGCAAGCCATCTTCCCGCCGGGCGGACCGTTCTGCTACAACGCCGGCTTTGGCTTTGTCAAGCCTCAATTCTCGCCGGATTATCCCGATGACCCCACGATCTACGCCGCCACTTCTGTCGGGCTGTATGCCAGCTATGACGCCGGGCAAAGCTGGGTCCTTCTGGTTGGCGATCATCACGCCTCCGACTTGGTCGTCAGGGGGACGCCAGGCGCGCGCGGCATACCCGCCAGCCATGCCAGGAGTGTTGTTGGCTGGCAGCAGTCCTCCCCGCGCTCCGGTCAAGACGACCCGGCACTTCATCACACCTACTTGCCCATAGCCGCCGTCCAGGGTGCAGGACCGGCTTACCGGTCGCACACGCTCTTCATGCAGGCGTGGCCTTCGACGCCGGGTAGCGCTTCATTCCTGTACAAATCAAACGACGGCGGCCGTACATGGCAGTGCATGGAACGGCCTACCGTGCGTCCGCAGGCGTTTCTGCCGCTGGTGGGCATCCGGCAGTGAGGCGCATCCCATGATTGACGCCGCAGGCACTTCGCGCTATACTTGGGACGAATCCAGTAGCTTTGAGACGATTGTATGAGAGATGCCCCATGATTAGCATGTATCCCAAGGCCGAGATCCTCTTTCCGCCCAAACTGATCCCATCGCTGCGCGAGCTGCGCGGGCCGGAATGGGCCGGACTGGTGGCCGATGTGGCCAGACTGCCGGAAACGCACCCAGACGTGCTGGCCTTCTGTCTGATGATGATCGAGCTGGACGGCTGCCTGAACTGCTACGCCGGCAGCTACAAGTTCATGCGCGGCTGCGCGGCCTGCGCCAAACAGACCATCATCCAGTACAAGGGCAGCGACAAGGAACTGCTGGCGCTGTACAAACAGTCGCAGAAGCAGATCCTCGCGCAGATCAAGAAACAGGAAAAGAAAGCTGCCGCCGAGGCTGGCCGAGCGGCGTCCATCCCATGAGCACACAGCGACACATCGCCATCATCGGCGCTGGCATCGCCGGCCTGGCCGCGGCCCTGGACCTGAACGAGGCCGGTCATCGCGTCACCCTCTACGAGGCCGCGCCGCAGGCGGGCGGGCTGGCAGCGGGCTTCCGAGCGCCGCACTGGGAGTGGAGCCTGGAGAAGTTCTATCACCACTGGTTCGCCAGCGACAAATATATGTTGGGGCTGATCGAGCGGCTGGGCTGGCGCGACCAGGTGCTCTTTCCGCGCCCCTACACCGTGATCTACTACCAGGGCAAGTTCTATCCCCTGGACAGCTACGTCGAGGCCTTCAAGTTCACCCTGAGCAAGTTCGGCCCCATCGACCTGGTGCGCTTCGGGCTGACCGGCGTCTATCTCAAGCTGACCCCGCGCTGGCAGCCGCTGGAGCAGGTCACGGCCGACGCCTGGATGCGCCAATGGGCGGGCGACCGCATCTACAACGCGCTCTGGCGGCCGCTGCTGGTGGGCAAGTTCGGCGAGGAGAACCTGGACGTGGTCAACATGGCCTGGCTGTGGGCGCGCATCCACGCCCGCACCACCCGGCTGGGCACCTTCGTCGGCGGCTTCCAGGCTTTTGTGGACAAGCTGGCCGACCTGCTGCGCAGCCGCGGCGTGGAGATTCGCCTCAGCACGCCGGTGACGCAGATCAGGCGTGCTGAGGCGGGGCAGGCCGGCCGGTTGACGGTGGCCACGGCTGACGATGTGGCCACCTACGACGCGGTGATCTCCACCAGCTCGCCAGCACTGATGGCCAGGCTGGCCCCCGATCTGCCCGAAAGCTACTCGGCCAGCCTGCGCGGCCTGAAATCCATGGGCGCGATCGTGCTGGTGGTGACGCTGGACCGCCAGCTCACCCAGTATTACTGGCACAGCCTGGCCAAAGAGGCCGGCTTCCCCTACCTGGCCATGGTGGAGCACACCAACTTCATCGGCCCGGAGCACTACGGCGGCGATCACATCCTCTATCTGGGCGACTACCTGCAGACTGACCACGAGTATTTCAGCCTGAGCAAGGAGGAGCTGCTGGAGCGCTTCCTCCCCTCGCTGGAGCGCTTCAACCCGGCCTTTGAGCGCAGTTGGGTGCGGGAGAGCTGGCTGTGGAAGACCGCCTACGCCCAGCCGGTGCCGCCGGTGAACCATTCCCGGAACATCCCGCCCATCGAGACCCCGCTGCCCGGCCTCTACTTCGCCAGCATGAGCCAGGTCTACCCCTGGGACCGCGGCACCAACTACGCGGTGGAGATCGGACAGCGAGCGGCAGCTCTGGTCATGGCGGAGGCATCAAGTAACGAGTAACGAGTAACTCGTAACCCGGAAGTGCGCCCGCATGGGAGGCTTTTCCGGTCACGCATCACGCATCAATAACTCGTAACGAGTAACTCGTAACCCGGAAGTGCGCCCGCATGGGAGGCTTTTCCGGTCACGCATCACTCGTCAATAACTCGTAACGAGTAACTCGTAACCCGGAAATGCGCCCGCATGGGAGGCTTTTCCGGTCACGCATCACGCATCACTCATCAATACCCCATACCTGGACACACTTCCCACATACCCGACTCTCCGGTTACGGGTTACGGGTTACGGGTTACTTCAAGGACAAGGACATGTTCGGCAAGAAAAACGGCACTGTGACTGAGAAAGAGATACTGGCGGCGCTGAGCACCGTGCAGGAGCCGGAGTTGCACCACGACCTGGTCAGCCTCAGGATGATCAAGGATATCCACATCAACGGCGGGCAGGTGGCATTTACCATCCTGCTGACCACGCCGGCCTGCCCGCTGCGCGGGCAGATGGAGCGCGAGTCGACCGAGGCTGTGATGGCTATCCCCGGCGTGGAGCAGGTGGTGGTCAAGTTCGATGCCAACGTGCGCTCGGACGAGCGCATCGTCGGCCGCCTGCAGATCCCCATCAAGAACATCGTCGCGGTGGCCAGCGGCAAGGGAGGCGTGGGCAAGAGCACCGTCTCGGTCAACCTGGCCGTGGCGCTGGCCCAGCAGGGCGCCAAAGTCGGCATCCTGGACGCGGACATCTACGGCCCCAACATCCCCACCATGATGGGCCTGACCGCGGACAATCTGCCCGACCCGGTGGGGGGCAAGCTCGTCCCGCCCATGGCCTACGGCGTCGAGGTGATGAGCATGGGCTTTCTGATCCCGCCCGGCCAGGCGGTGATCTGGCGCGGGCCGATGCTGCACGGCGCGATCCGCCAGCTTTTCACCGACGTGGCCTGGGGCGATCTGGACTATCTGATCGTGGACATGCCCCCCGGCACCGGCGACGCCACGCTGACCCTGGCCCAGTCGGTGCCAGTGACCGGCGGCGTCATCGTCTCGACGCCGCAGGATGTCGCTCTGGAGGACGCCGAAAAGGGGCTGGTGGCCTTCCAGAAGCTGCAAGTGCCGATCCTGGGCATCGTCGAAAACATGGCTGGCGACATCTTCGGCGAGGGCGGCGGCCAGCGAGCAGCCAAACGGCTCAAGGTGGAATTCCTCGGCCGCATCTATCTGGACCGGGCGATCCGGGAAGGGGGCGACAGCGGCCGGCCGGTGGTGGCCCTGGATCCCAACAACCCGCAGAGCGAGAGTTTCCAGACGCTGGCGCGGGTGGTGGCCGGCCGCGTCAGCGTGGCCAACTTCCAGGCCGCAGCTGCGCCGCAGCTCAAGGTCATCTAGACCTCACCCGTCAGCCCATAGAAACATAACAGGACTTACGCAAAACGTTGGTCGAGTAGGCCGTGCGGGTTTCAATGCGCCAGATCTGGGGCAGTG
>JACSRL010000108.1 GCA_014879765.1 Anaerolinea sp.
TCGTCCAGCGCGACGCGGCCACCTCGATATCTCTATCGTTGATCCCGAAACTGCCACGTCCCGATCACAGCTTGCCAGATCGCCAGCCACAATGCCGCCAGGACGGCAACCAGCAGCAACGACAGGCGTCTGCTGGCTTGACTCATGGCTGCCGCTCGATCTGAACCAACACCAGCAGCGCGTTCTCCTGCGCGGGGCGCGCGGCCACCAGCAGTGTGCCTGTCCACGGCCGGCCAGCCTGGTCGCTGAACTGCCAGACGCTCCAGTCGACGGCGTCGGTCTGGCTGGCGCTGGTCTGTTCCCAGCCGGCCGCCTCCAACTGCTGGCTATAATGCGCGGCCAGCTCGGCCGGGCTGAGGTCGGCGGTCAGCATGCTGCTGGCATAGACGCTGCGCTCGTCGCCGCCGCCGCTCATGGCGCTGAAGCGGGGCTGCACGCCCGCGGGCAAGGTCAGGTGTGGCAGCAGGCGGTCGGCCATGCTGCCCTGGTTTTCCCAGCCGCACAGGGTGTTCTCGGCTGTCTGCACGAAGATATCGACGTCGCTGCCGCTTTCTACCGACAAGGCGTTCATGGTCACGCCCCACTGGCCGTCGGCCGAACAGAAGGTCACGCCCTCTGGCGACTCGCCGAAGACGCCGCGCCGAGATGGGGCCGGCTTGGCCTCAGCGTAGCCCTGCTCTGCCAGCCGCGCCGCCAGATAGTCCAGGGCGTCGGGGGCAGACAACGGCGTGTGCAGCGCGAGTTGGGTACCCATCCCTTGGTTTCGCTCCAGGCTGTAGAGCACGCTCGTGCCCGCCGGGGCGATCAAGTCGAATGGCAGCTCATCCGGCAGGCCGCCCAGGGTCAGGGTGGTCTCCAGCCCCATGCCGCGGTACATGCTGCTGAACCAGCGATCGAGGAAGGGGCGCAGCGCGCGGTCGTCGCCGCGGATCGTGACCTGGCCCGGGCCCGCGGGCGCGGCCTTGACTATCTCCATCTGCTCCACCAGCGGCGTCGGCTCCACCAGCGGCGATGTCGTTGTCGTCGTGACAGGCTGAGCCGGCAGGGCCAGCGCAGCGCCGGTCTCTGACGCCGAAACGCCGCTGTCGGGGGCCGCGACCGGGGCCGATGCGGCCGCCGCGGGGCCGGCGATGGCATAGACCACCTGCAAGCGGGCGCTCATCTTCAGCTCGCCGGGCGAGATCGGCCCGGCCGCGCTGCTCAGCCCCATGCTGGCGTTGACGCTCTCGTACACCGGCACGGCCATGCCGTCGATGACCTCGCTGACGCTGACCACCTCGCCCAGGGCGACGCCGTGCAGGCCGGCCAGCTCCTGGGCGCGGGCCAGCGCGTCGGCGGCTGCCAGCCGCCGCGCCTCGGCCATCACCTCATCGGTGTCATCCACCGAGAAGTTGACGCCGTAGATGCTGTTGGCCCCGGCCGCGATGGCCGCGTCCAGCACGTCGCCCACCTTCTCCAGATCGCGCACGGTGACGCTGACGCTGTTGCCCACGTGGTAGATGACCTGGTCGGTGGCGGCGCCGTCCGGCCCGACGCGCTGCTCGACCCAGATGTTGTAGCCGGTGGTCTGGATCTCCTTGGCAGCCACGCCGGCCTGGGCCAGCGCGGCCAGGATGGCGTCCATGGTTGCGGCGGCCTCGGCGCTGGCCTCCTGCGCGTTGTCGCCCTTGATCTCCACGCCGATCTGCACCTGGGCGACGTCAGGCTGAACGGCCACCGTGCCCTCGCCCACCACGGTGATGGTGCGCGGCAGGCTGGGCGCGGCCGCGGCGGCCGGCTGCGCCTGCGCGGCCGCATGGGTTGATGGCCCCAGGACGAAGACGCCCAGGGCTGCAATAGCCAGCACGGCGATCAGTACGCCGGCGACGAACTGTGAACGGTTGATCGACATTTCGTAATCCTCCAATGGTGACATCCGAACGCTTGTCTCGCAACGATGCGGCGTCATTATTACACCGTAAATAAAGTTGTTGAGGTGCCCGGCACTTGCGCCGAGTCTGTCATCATGGGCGAATCGTCG
>JACSRL010000292.1 GCA_014879765.1 Anaerolinea sp.
GACTTGAAAATAGCCGCTCGGGCCGGTCTTTGCGCAGCACCCCGGACGGGGCCGACCGAGCCCGCTACTCTCATCCACGGTTGTGCGGTCCAGCGCATGGATGTCTGACTTGACAGAGCATTAAGTTGAAGCTATGTCAGATTCCTGACGGCGAAGGGCTTTGTTCGCAGGACTCGGCCGGTGCGGCGCCGTCCGAAGTCTCGTCGGTTCAACCAGATTCAAACACACCCTATTGACTCTCCCGCAGCTCCCGCCGCAACACTTTGCCGATCATGTTCTTGGGCAGTGAGGTGCGGAACTCGACCTCGGCTGGAACCTTGTAGCCCACCAGGCGCTCGCGGCAGAAGGCGATGAGTTCCTCGGCCGTGGCGGTCTCTCCCTCGCGCAGCACCACACAGGCCCGCACCCGCTCTCCCAGCCGCTCATCGGGGATGCCCACGGCCGCGGCCTCCTGCACCTTGGGATGCAGCGCCAGCACCTCATCCACCTCGCGCGGGAAGACGTTGAAGCCGCCCACGATGATCAGCTCCTTCTTGCGGTCGGTGATGGTGAAGTAGCCCTCGGCGTCCATCTGCCCCACGTCGCCGGTGTAGAGCCAGCCATCGCGCAGCGCCTCGGCTGTGGCCTGCGGCTGGTTGTAGTAACCCAGCATCAGCGTCGGGCTGCGCAGCACGATCTCGCCCGACTCGCCCGGCGTCAGGTCGGCCGAGCCGTCCAGCGACACGATCTTCACCTCCACGTCGGGGAAGGGCAGGCCGATGCTGCCCACCTTGTGCTGGCCCAGATAGGGGTTGGCCATGATCGCGGTCACTGCCTCGGTCAGGCCATAGCCTTCGATCAGCCGCGCGCCGCTGAGCCCCTCGAACTCGCTCTTCAGCGCCTGGGTCAGCGGCGCCGCGCCGACGAAGATCCCCTTGACGCTGCGCAGGGTGTATTTCTTCAGCGTCGGCACGCTGTTGAACGCGCCGAACATGGCCGGCACGCCGATGAAGAAGGTCGGCTTCCACTCCTGGATCGCCTTGAGCACGTTTTCGGCCTGGAAGCGGGGCAGGGTGATGATCTCGCCGCCGGCCAGCAGCGGCCCGTTCATGGTGACGCTCATGCCAAAGCCGTGGAAGAGGGGCAGCACAGCTAACATGCGCCCCTTGGCGTCGACGCTGATCCAGGCGCGCAACTGCCAGGCGTTGGCCACCAGCGCATAGTGCGACAGCATGATCCCCTTGGCCACGCCGGTGGTGCCGCCGCTGTAGATCAGCACCGCCAGGCTGTGAGGATCCACCGGCGCCGGCTGCCAGCCGGCCGGCAGCGGCGCACGCAGCAGGCTGACCAGATGAACAACGCGGCTCGGATCCACCTGGCGCATCTGCTTGCGCTCTTGCAGCCGCGAGCCCAGGTTGAGCGGGAAGGGCAGCGCGTCGGCCACGCGCGTGTAGATCACCCGCTGCAAAGGGGTTTTGCCCACCAGCGCGCTCACCTTCTCCAGGAAGAGCGGGATGGTGATGGCCGTCGTCGCGCCGGAGTCGTTCAGGTGGAAGAGCAGCTCGTGGGCGGTGTAGAGCGGGTTGAGCGCCACCACCACCGCGCCGGCCTTGAGGATCGCGTAGTAGGCGATGATGAACTGCGGCGAGTTGGGCAGCAACAGCGCCACCCGGTCGCCCGGCTGCACTCCCAGCCCTTGCAGGCTGGCTGCCAGCCGGTCCGACGCCTCCTTGACGGCCCCGTAGCTCATGCGCTTGCCGAAGAAGATGGTGCAGGTGTGGGCCGGCTGTTGCGCGGCGCTGTCATCCAGCAGCCGGTAGAGAGGGATGGCCGGATAGTCCAGGTGTTGCGGCACGCCCGCGTCGTAGTGCTCGAGCCAGGGACGATGTAGTTCAGATAGGGGCTTTTCCATGCCGTTTCCTCTTCTTGTTCCGTGTACTATTCCTGTTAAGACCCACGCACAACGTTGGTCGAGTAGGCCGCCGTATCGAGACCCAGGGCAACGTCGGTCGAGTAGGCCGCCGTATCGAGACCCAG
>JACSRL010000819.1 GCA_014879765.1 Anaerolinea sp.
CTTCAGATCGAGTAGGCCGCCGTATCGAGATCCGCACGGCCTACTCGACCAACGTTTTGCGTAAGTCCTTGTAGATTGCAGGAGGCGCTTATGGCAGTCGCTCAGAAAAAACGTTCCATTTTCTCGCTGGCGGAATACTTCAGACAGGAGGAACAAGCTCCTTATCGCAGCGAGTTCTATGACGGCGAGATCTTCGCGATGGCGGGCGGCACAGCGAACCACAATCGCTTGTCCGGCAACATGTACATAGCGATTCGATCTGCTCTGCGCGGCAAGGGCTGCGATACATTCATGGCCGACATGCGTCTACTGGTCAAGCGGCGACAGCTTTACACCTATCCCGACGTCATGGTCATCTGCGGTCGACTCGACTACGCGCCAGGGCGCAACGACACCGTGACCAACCCGACGCTGATCGTCGAGGTGCTCTCCCCTTCCACTGAGGCCTACGACCGCGGCAAGAAGTTCGAGTTCTACCGCACCCTCGACAGCCTGAAGGAGTACGTGCTGATCGATCAAGCGCGCATGTACGTGGAGCGCCACCGGCCGCTGGGCCTGGGGCGCTGGGAGATGACCGCCTTCGAGGCGCCAGAGGATGTGCTGTCGCTGACCTCCGTGGGGGTGGATATCACGTTGGCGGCCATCTACGAGCAGATCGAGCTGGAAAGCTGACCCCCCGCTTTTGACAGCTTGCCCATTGTAGCTATAATGTCGTGGTTAGCTGCCAGGCCGGCAACATGCGGCCTGGTCTTTATTGTCCGGCAAGAAGTGATCACTCTGTGCAATTGCACAGCTAATACCCTGGCCGGCAACGCCTTCAAGTGTCGCTTCGGCGGCCGCGTTGACCGGAAGGAGAGAAAGATGTACGCAGTAGTTCGAACAGGTGGCAAACAGTACCGGGTCGCCCCAGGCGACTGGCTGGAAGTCGAAAAGCTGGCCGGCGAGGTGGGTGAGCAGATCACCCTCGATGATGTGCTGCTGGTCCACAACGGCGAGCAGGTGGTCATCGGCCAGCCCGTGGTTGAGGGCGCCACGGTCACCGCGACCGTCAAGGCCCAGCACCGCGGCAAGAAAGTGATCGTGTTCAAGTACCGGCCCAAGCAGCGCTATCGCGTCAAGAAAGGCCATCGCCAGAGCCTGACACGGTTGCACATCGACGCCATCCAGATGTAGGACGAGGAGAATATAGCATGGCACACAAAAAAGGCGGCGGCAGCAGCAAGAACGGTCGCGACAGCCAGGCTCAACGGCTGGGCGTCAAGCGCTATGACGGGCAGTTTGTGACGGCCGGATCGATTCTGGTCCGCCAGCGCGGCACGCAGTTCCTGGCCGGCGAGAACGCCGGGCTGGGCCGTGACCACACCGTCTTCGCGACCAGCGATGGTTTCGTGAAGTTCGAGTATGTGCGCAAGGACAAGCAGCAGATCAGCGTGTACCCCGAGCGGGTCGGTTGACCTGAATCGAGGCTAAACCATGAAGCAAGGCATTCACCCCACATATTATCCCGACGCGCAGGTCATCTGCGCCTGCGGCAACACCTGGACTACCGGCTCGACGCGCAAGCAGATCCGCACCGACGTCTGCTCCGCCTGCCACCCCTTCTTCACCGGTGAGCAGCGCATCGTTGACACAGCCGGCCAGGTGGATCGCTTTATGCGCCGCTTGCAGCAGGCTGAGGAGCGCGCCGCACAGGTCAAGGTTCAACAGCAGGCCGAAGATGCCGCGCGCAAGGCTGCGGCCCAGGCGCGCGCCCGCGGCGAGAGCGCCAAGAAGGTCAAGCAGATCGCCGAGCGCGCGGCTGAAGATGTGCTGGCAACGCTCAGCCCCAGCGGCGCCGCTGTGGAAGCAGTTGCTGAATAACAGCACCCCAAGCAAGCCTGAAAAGGGGCAGACATAGTTCTGCCCCTTTTCTTTGTCCGGTCGAAGACGGCAAAGGTTGCCAACTTGTAACTGCTCAGCCAGTCGTACAGAAACCGGGTTTTTCTCGTGCGGGCATGGTTTTCGTCTGCGCAA
>JACSRL010000821.1 GCA_014879765.1 Anaerolinea sp.
GAGACTTCGGACGGCGCCGCACCGGCCGAGTCCTGCCAGCGAGGCCCTTTGCCGTCAAGAACCTGGCATCGCTTCAACCGGCCGGCTTTGCCGTCCGAAGTCTGGGACGTCACATGAACCATGCCACTCGCTGACTCGTCAGGAGGAGACCGATGAGCGCCAAACAAGAAGGATCGCCGAAGCCAGCCATTCGCTCGCGCCTGACCTTCAGCGAGCAAATGCGTCATTTTCCCTGGTGGGCAGTCATCATGATCACCGGGTTGGCAATTGCCTTCGTGGCCATGATGGGCAACCCGCAGTATCGCGATGCGCTCAACTTCATCATCCGGCCCCCCACATCCACCGAGATGGCCTTCGGCATCGATGTGCGCAACGGCCTGATGATGACGTTGGTCACCACCGTCGTCGCCTACCTGATCGCGCTGATCTTCGGCCTCTTCCTGGGGGTGATGCGCGTCTCCAAGAACCCGATCCTCTTTCACCTCAGCACACTCTACGTCGAGCTGATGCGCGGCGTGCCCATGTTGGTGCTGATCATCTGGATCGGCTTCGTGGTGGTGCCCTTTCTGCGCCTGCAGGCCGGCGATAATTTCCCCCTCAGCAACGTGCAGGGCGCGATCCTCGGCCTGGGCTTCGGCTATGCCGCTTACCTGGCCGAGGTCTACCGCTCCGGCATCGAGTCGATCTCCCACGGCCAGATGGAGGCGGCCCGCTCGCTGGGCATGGGCTATTTCCAGGCCATGCGCTACGTGATCCTGCCCCAGGCCATTCGCCGCGTCGTGCCGCCCCTGGCCAACGATCTGGTGGCGCTGCTCAAGGACTCGGCGCTGGTCAGCGTGGTGGCGGTGCCGGAGATCTTGCAGATGGCCCGTCTGTACGTCTCGCGCACCTTCCGCGCCTTCGAGGGCTACAACTCAGCGGCCTTTGTCTATCTGGTGCTGACCCTGATCTTCATCATCGTCGTCCGTCTGATCGAAAGGAGGTGGCGATCCAATGCCTGATCCCATCATTCGCATTGTCGAGCTGCACAAACATTTTGGCCGCGTGCCGGCCCTCAACGGCGTCAACCTGGAAGTTGGGCAGGGACAGGTGGTGGTGATCATCGGCCCCAGCGGTTCGGGCAAATCGACTCTGCTGCGCTGCATCAACCACCTGGAGAAGCCGACCCACGGCCACGTCTTCATCGAAGGAGTCGATCTGGAGGCCAAGGCCACCAACATCAACCGGATGCGCACCGAGATCGGCATGGTCTTTCAGCAGTTCAACCTCTTCCCGCACCTGACTGTGCTGAACAACATCACCCTGGCCCAGAAGGTGGTGCGCAAGCGTGGCAAGGAGGAGCGGGAGCAGGTGGCCCGCCAGCTTCTGGATCGCGTCGGCATCCCCGAAAAGGCCGACGCCTACCCTGGCCAGCTCTCCGGCGGCCAGCAGCAGCGGGTGGCCATCGCCCGCGCCCTGGCCATGAACCCCAAAATCATGCTCTTCGACGAGCCGACCAGCGCGCTGGATCCGGAGATGATCACCGAGGTGCTGGACGTGATGCAGGACCTGGCGCAGACCGGCATGACCATGGTCTGCGTCACCCACGAGATGGGCTTTGCCAAGGCCGCGGCCAACCGCATCATCTTCATGGATCAGGGGCTGATCGTGGAAGACACCACGCCCAACGATCTGTACAACAATCCCCAGCATGAGCGCACCCGCCTCTTCCTGAGCAAGATCCTGCACTGAACCGCGAAGGCGCTTGGAGTACGAAGCGCGAAAAGGCGCGAAGAGCACGAAGCGAGGGGCGCCCGGCTTCGCGCTTCGCGGCCTTCGTGCATCTTCGTGGATTCGTGCTCCAAACACCTCTGATCTGCGTTCATCCTGCCGATCTGCGTCCCTCCCCCCACAGCGCCCACGCGGCCGAGGCATGGGCGCCTATTTTTGCCATGAAACGTAACTGCTCAGGCTCGGCATTAGAAACCGGGTTTTTGTCTTGCAGACCAAGGTCATGGCGCCATGAA
>JACSRL010000740.1 GCA_014879765.1 Anaerolinea sp.
CCCCGACGACGTCATGGTGCTCACCATCACCAGCCGCGGCCTGGCCAAGCGCACCCCCCTCAACGACTACGCTACCCAGCGCCGCGGCGGCGTCGGCGTCTTCGACATCCAGGCGCCGCGCGAGGACCTGACCGCGCACCTGGCGGTGGCCCGGGCCAGCGCGGCGCTGCTGGTGCTCAGCAGCCGCGGCCGGGCCTTCCGCATCGCCCTGGACAGCCTGCCGCTGACGGAGGTGCGCGGCCGCGGCGCCTCCCTGCCCGAACGTCTGCTCTTCACCGAGGAGGAGAGCGTGGCCGCGGTGCTGCCGCTGGACGAGGAGCAGGACTCCCGCAACACGGTGCTGATCGCCACGGCCGGCGGCTGGCTGCGCTCGCTGCACCGCAGCTACATCGGCCCCCGCCTGCAGCCGGGCACCCTGCTCAGCGATCCCAAGCGCGGCGGCCCGCCGGCCGGCCTGGCCCTCTCGCACGGCAACGGCGATGTGCTGCTGGCGCTGCGCAGCGGCCTGGGCTATCGTTTCCCCGAGCGGTTGATCAGCCGCGAGGGGGTGCGCGGCATCCAGGCCCGGCCGGAGGATCAGGTGGTCGGCCTGGTGAGCATCGAGAGCGACGAGGACGAGGTGCTGCTGGTGACGGCTGACGGCCAGGGCGCCCGCCGCCAGATGGCCGGCTTTGCCAGCAACAAATCGCCCGGCGGCCAGGGCAAGGTGATCATCAAAAGCGACGCGCTGGCCGCGGCAGCCCGGGTTGGCCCCGGCGACGAGGCGCTGTGCATCAGCGGCTTCGCCAAGATCATCCGCTTTGCCGTCGACGAAGTCCCGGCCAAAAGCGGCAATGTGCAGGGGGTCAGCGTGCTGGACACGCGCGGCGACAGCCTGGCCGCGCTGGCCATCGCGCCGCAGCCGGCCGAGGGGGCAGCATGAGCCGCGTCGTCTTCATCCGCCCGCCGGAGGCCTCCTTTCAGGCCGCGCTGGGCCAGCAGCCCCACCAGGCGTCCATCGACGTGGCGCAGGCGCAGGCGCAGCACCGCCTGCTGGCGGCCGCGCTGGCCGCAGCCGGCTGCACGGTGACGGCGCTGCCCGCCGCGGCCGGCCATCCCGACGCCTGCTTCGTGCAGGATATCGCGCTGTTGCTGCCTGGCCTGGCCATTCTGGCGCGGCCGGCCGAGCCTTCGCGCCAGGCCGAGGTCGATCTCTTCCGTCCCTTCCTGCCGCCAGAGCTGGCTGTCGTGACCATCGAAGCGCCGGCGACGCTGGAATGGGGCGATGTGCTGCGCCTGGGGGACACCTTTACCGTGGGTCTGTCGGCGCGCAGCAACGCGGCCGGCGCCGCACAACTGGCCGCGGCCGTGCAGCCGCTGGGACTGGCCGTGGAGCTGCTGGCCGTGCCGCGCGGTCTGCACCTGCTCAGCGGCCTCAACAGCCTGGGCCGCGCGCCCAAGGGCGATGGCCAGCGGACGACGGTGGTGGCCTGGCCGGACTACGCCGGCCTGCCCCTGCTGGCTGGCTGTGACGTGATCGTGGTCCCGCCGGAGGAGGCGCCGGCCGCCAACTGCCTGGCGCTGGGCGACACCGTGCTGGTTCCGGCCGGCTATCCCCGCACGGCCGCGCAGATCTGGCAGCGCGGCTTCCGGGTGCTCAGCCTCCCCCTGAGCGAGTTTGCCAAGGCTGATGGCGGGGTGACTTGTCTGTGCGTGCTGGGGTGAAAGCGGTTGCGCAGGCTGCCGGTGGCAGCCTGCGCAACGGGGCGGCGGGCTGGCTCGGTCAGGAGACCGGCCAGAGCATCAAACGCGGGGGCTGGCTCGGTCAGGAGACCGGCCAGAGCGTCAAACGCGGGGGCTGGCTCGGTCAGGAGACCGGCCAGAGCGTCAAACGCGGGGGCTGGCTCGGTCGGGAGACCGGCCAGAGCGTCAAACGCGGGGGCTGGCTCAGTCGGGAGACCGGCCAGAGCGTCAAACGCGGGGGCTGGCTCGGTCAGAGACCGGCCAGAGCGTCAAACGCGGGG
>JACSRL010000223.1 GCA_014879765.1 Anaerolinea sp.
ACCGCACAACCGTGGATGAAAGTAGCGGGCTCGGTCGGAGACCGGCCCGAGCAGCTATTCTCAAGTCAGCTTCGTGGGTTGGCTCGGTCGGAGACCGGCCAAAGCATCAAGGGCGCTGCCCTCATTGTGTCAATTGGTGCGACAGTTCTTGCTGGTGGTCTTCATGGGGTATAATGGCACGCGACACCTGCGGAAATGACGTCCCAGACTTCGGACGGCAAAGCCGGCCGGTTGAAGCCATGCCAGGTTTATGACGGCAAAGGGCTTCGCCGGCAGGACTCGGCTGGTGCGGCGCCGTCCGAAGTCTCGTCGGTTGAAATGAGCACACCATGAGCCAACGACTTGCCATTATCGACCTCGGTTCCAACACCACCCGCCTGGTGGTCTACGAATACCAGCCCGGCTACCATTTTCATCTGGTGGAGGAGGTGCGGGAGGTGGTGCGGCTGCGCGAGGGCATGGGCAACGGCATGGCGCTGCGCGCCGCGGCCATCGAACGCGGCCAGCAGGCGATGAGGATGTTCGCCAGCTTTTGCCGCTCCCAGGGGATCGACGACGTCGTCATGACCGCCACCAGCGCGGTGCGCGATGCGCGCAATGGCGATTCCTTTCTGGCCCGCGTGCGCGCGGAAACGGGCTGGGCGCCGCGCCTGCTTTCCGGCGAGGAGGAGGGCTATTTCGGCGCGCTGGGCGCGCTGAACGGCACCGGGCTGGCCGAGGGCTTCGTCGTCGACCTGGGCGGCGGCAGCGCCCAGATCGTGGAGGTGCGCGGCGGACTGCCTGGCCGCGCGGTCAGCCTGCCGCTGGGCGCGCTGCGCCTGAGCGATCTCTTCCTGGGCTATGATCGGGCCAAGCCGGCCGCGGTGGAGCAGCTCAACGCCTTCCTGGCCGAGCAGTTGGCCGGGGTGGACTGGTTCCGCGCCCAGCCTGGCGATGGCCTGGTGGCGCTGGGCGGCACCGTGCGCAACCTGGCCCGCATCGACCAGGCCGCGACCAGCTTTCCGCTGGACATGGTCAACAGCTATGTGTTGAGCGGGGCCAGCGTGCAGGAGATGGCCGGCCGCTTCTGGCACATGAGCCAGAAGGAGCGCCTCAAGACGCCGGGCCTGGACAACGACCGGGCCGACATCATCCAGAGCGGCGCGCTGGCCTTTGCCGCGCTGTTGCGGCACAGCGGCTTCGACAGCCTCACCATCAGCCAGCAGGGACTGCGCGAAGGCATCTTCTACCAACGCTTCCTGGCCGACCAGCCGCAGCCGGTCTTCGCCGATCTGCGCCAGTTCAGCCCGCTCAATCTGGCGCGCAAGTTCGACTGCGACAATGTACACAGCCGCCATGTCACCGCGCTGAGCTTGCAGCTTTTCGACCAGCTTCAGCCGGTGCATGGGCTGGACGCCAGCTATCGCCCCCTGCTGTGGGCGGCCGGCATGTTGCACGACATCGGCATGAGCATCGATTTCTACTATCACCACCACCACTCGGCCTACATCATTCAGAACAGCGGCCTGCCGGGTTATGCCCCCCGGGAGCTGGCCATGATCGCCTTGCTGGCGCAGTATCACCGCAAGGGCAGCCCCAAGGCCGGCCCGCTGGCCGCGCTCTTCAACGCCGAGGATCAGCGCGCCCTGCCGCTGCTGGCCGGCATGTTGCGGCTGGCCGAGTTTTTGGAACGCGGCCGCAGCCAGGTGGTGCGCGCCGTGCGCTGCCATCTGGACCTGGCCAACGGCTGGCTGCAGATCGAGGCGCTGGAGGCCGGCGACGCGCGCATGGAGCTGTGGGATGCCAGCCGCAATCTGGACGTGCTGCAACGCAGCCTGAACTTGCACGTGGAGCTGGTGAGCGGGGTGTGGCTGGGGGAAGAGGAGTAAGGGAAGGGGAACTGGGAGGAACTCAGGGGGATTTTTTTGCGCCGGCGGTCAGGCGGAAGAGGGCCAGGCTTTCCACGAAATAGGTCTGGGGGGCCATGTCCACGGGCTGGACTTGCTCCAGGTGATAGCCGGCGGCCAACAGCAGGGCGGCATCGCGCGCCAGGGTGGCCGGGTCGTCGGAGACGTAGAGCAGCTTGGGCACAGCCAGCCGCGCCAACTGTTCGACCACCTCCGGTCCGACGCCGCTGCGCGGCGGGTCGATGATGGCCATGTCAATGCGTTGATCCCCGTCCAGTGTGGCCAGCACCTCTTCCAGCGCGCCCTCGTGCAGCAGCACATTGTCCAGATCGCGCGCGTTCCAGGCGAAGTCCTCGCAGGCCGCCTCCGCCTCTTCCACCGCGATGATCTGGCCGACCTGCCCGGCCAGGCTCAGGCCAAAGAGTCCCACGCCGCAGTAGCCGTCCAGCAGGGTCTCGTGGCCCTGAGGCGCCAACAGCTCGGCTGCCAGCTCGACCATGACCTCCGCGCCCACGGTGTTGACGTGGAAAAAGCTGTTGGCCGAGATGCGGAAGGTGCGGCCGGCCACCTGCTCCTCGATCCACGGCTCCCCCACCAGCCCCTCGTAGGCGCCATCGCGGCGGCGCACCACGCAGCGCACCGGCAGCTCCTCGATCAGAAAGCCGGGCGGCCGGTCGCCCACGGTCTCGAAGGCCAGCAGGCGCTGGCCGGTGTTGATGCCCGCCCGCAGGTTGATGCGCCGGACGATCACCGGCGGGCCGGCCGGGGCGTCGTCGTCGGCCCCATCGGGCTCGGTCGCATCCGCCTCGGCGATGCCTGTCAACAGCGCGCCGTGCATCTCGTCCAGCAGGGGGTGGAGCAGCAGGCATTCGTCCACCGCGATCACGTCCTGGGCCGGCTGGCCGGGTGCGCGTATCCCCTGGCGACGCATCTCGCCCTTGGCTCCACCCTGCGCCACGCCCTCGCGCACATAGCCCAGACGCCCCTGGGCATCGGTTGCCAGTTGGGCGTGGTTGCGGTAGCGGAAGTCGAGCAGCCCCTCTTCGCTGGCCAGGGCGATGGGCTCCAGCACCGGCGGCTGGGCGATGTGGCCCAGGCGGTGCAGTTGATCGGCCACCACCTCCGCTTTGAGCTCCAGTTGCCGGGCATAGGCGATGTGCTGCCAATGGCAGCCGCTGCACTGGTCTGGCCCGAAATAGGGGCAGGGGGGCAGGACGCGGTCGGGCGATGGCTTGGTCACGCGCACCAGCCGGGCCCGCGCCCAACGCTGCTTCTCTTCGACGATCTCCACCTGCACCGTCTCGCCCGGAATGGCATAGGGCACGAAGAGGATCTTGCCTTGGTGATAGCCAATGGCCTCGCCGCCGTGGGCAATGCCGGTCAAAGTAACGGTGATGGTGTTGGACATAGTGCTTTCTGCATGCTGTGTAGACCAGGTTACGATAGCCGTGTCTGGGTTATCCTGAACGATGGTTTGTCCCTTAGTCTATACACCGCATCGGGTGCTTTGTCAAAAGCCTGTTGCGTCGAGTTGCTTTGCTTTTGTCTCCTAAAGCAGTATAATGGAACCATCCCGATCAGAGTCTCACCCCTATTGTAATCAGGTGCAACATGCAAAACACCCCTTCCCATGATTGGCGTGACGAAACACTTGAAGCAAAAGCGCGTTGGTTTCAGTCTCTCTCCCTCCATGAACGAATGGATCTGTTGTGTTGGTTTACCGACATGGTTCTAAGTGTCAACCCAGATATTCGTGAGCAGAGCGATGTTGAATCAGTTGCGGGGCGTATACTCGTCCTTACGAAAGCATAAAGTCAAATACGTGACCATCGGTGGTATTGCTGCCATTCTTCATGGCGTCCCGCGTGCGACCTTCGATCTCGATATCCTGATCGAGGCGACGCCGAAGAATGCTCAAAGATTGCTGGATGCGCTGCTTGATGCCGGATTAGGCACTGCTTCGCTAACTACCGCCGAAGAAGTTCTGGCACACGAAATTACGATCTTTCGCGATCGTGTGTCGGTTGATGTCCAAACCAAAACGCCGGGCATCACTTTTTCAGAAGTATGGGAACGACGTCAGGTTATGAAGTATGGACGCACATCGTTCGATGTGCTATCCAAGGAAGACTTGATTGCCTCGAAGTTAGCAGCGGGACGAGCTAAAGATCTGGAAGACATACGGCTGCTCGTGATAGAGTAAGCCGAGGCTTGTGAACCACGAGCAGCCGATAGTCTGGTCAACCGTTTAGGCGCTGCCTGGTCACACCCAGCCGCGCAGCTTCATGGCGTTGGCCACCCGCTCCACGCTGACCAGATAGGCGGCCAGCCGGTTGGGGACGCCCATGCGTTGCGCCATGTCGTGTACGCTGTGGAAGGCGCTGGTCATCTTGTGGTCCAGGCGGCTGTGTACCTCTGCCTCGGGCCAGTAGTAGTTGTAGGCGTTCTGCACCTGCTCGAAATAGCTGACAGTCACGCCGCCGGCATTGCACAGGAAGTCGGGGATGACGAAGATGCCGCGCTCATTCAGCACCAGATCAGCTTCGGGGGTGGTGGGACCGTTGGCGGCCTCGGCCAGCACTTTGACCTGCGGCGAGATCGAGGCGACGGTGTGCCCGGTGAGCGCATTCTCCAGCGCGGCGGGGATCAGCAGATCCACGTCAGCCGAGCGCCAGGCGTCGCCATCGCGCACCTCGTAGCCGGCCTGCTGCGCCTTGACCTTGTTGATGGTGCCGAAGCCGTCGGTGATGCTGCGCAGGAAAACAGGATCGGCGCCCTCAGGCTTGAAGAAGGTGTAGGCAGTCTTGTCGTCATGGTCCCAGGAGGAGACACAGATCAGCTTGCCGCCCAGCCGCTTGACATAGTGGATCGCCGCGGCCTGGCCGACGTTGCCGAAGCCCTGCAAGGAGGCTGTGGTCTGGGTGGAATCGATCTGCAGCACCTTGAAGGCCTCGCGAATGGCCACCACGACGCCGATGCCAGTGGCTTCGCCGCGGCCGGCTGAGCCACCCAGGGCCAGCGGCTTGCCGGTGATGACTCCCGGCACATGGCGGCCGCGGATCGTCTCGTATTCGTCCAACATCCAGGACATGACGCGGGAATCGGTGTAGACGTCGGGCGCGGGCACGTCGGTGTCGGGGCCGATGAAGTCGGCGACCCGGCGCATGTAGCCGCGGCTCACCCGTTCCAGCTCGGTGGGCGAGAATTCCTTGGGGTTGCAGCAGACGCCGCCCTTGCCGCCGCCCAGGGGGATATCGACCACGGCGGTCTTCCACGTCATCCAGGCTGACAGCGCGCGCACCGTGTCAATGGTCTCATGGGGATGGAAGCGCAGGCCACCCTTGGCCGGGCCGCGCGCGTCGTTGTACTGCACGCGGAAGCCGTGGAACACCTGCACGCGGCCATCGTCCATGCGCACAGGAAAGACAAAAGCGAGCTCGCGCATGGGCCAGCGCAGCATCTGATGGGTGGCATCGTCGAGCTCCAGCAGCTCCACGGCCTGGTCCAGTTGCCGTTGGGCAATCAGGAAGGGATTGCTCTCCAGTGCGGCTGTCGGGTTGCCCCCGCTGGTAGTATCTGCGGCCAATTTCGTGTCTGAGGTGGATGTCGCCATTGAAACTTTCTCCTTTGAAAGCAAGTTGTTGCGAACGTAGCGCGACACCCATTATCCATCCAAACCGGCAATTTGCAAATGACGCGCGCTTCCTTGGCAGCGCACAAATGCACTACTACTCTCAAGCCTTTTGACAAATCAAGACCTTTTGCCTATAATCTGCGCTATCCTGCGCGCTGGGGCGCAGTCCCTTCCGGTCGCCTTCGGCAACCATAGCACTTCCTCGTCCTCTTCTTCCAAGCTGTACTGCCAGGATGACAGCGTCGTTACCCCGGCCCCACCCTTGTGGTTGCCATCCATCGTGATTCGTTGCGCGCGAAAAGCAAAGGAGGTCATGCTTCCCGCGAGTGAGTAGCCAACGAAAGCTCCCGATTCGCCTTGTCCTGTTCGCCCTGCCAGCATATCGGCTGGCGTCAATCTAACGCAGTGTGTTCCCGTAGGAGGAGAACAAGATGAAGAAGTCCCTGTTCACCGTGCTGGCTGTTTTGCTCATTGCGGCCATGTTCATGGCAGCTTGTGGTGGCGCTGCGACGCCCGCCCCGGCGCCGGCTGCCACTGCAGCCCCCGCCGCCGAAGCCCCCGCTGCCACTGCAGCGCCGGCCGCCGAAGCGCCGGTCGCCGGTTCCGATCCTGCCGTCTGCACGGCCTGTGATGACCCCAAGGGCTGCGTGACCCTGGCGGCCAATGATCCCTTGCACATCGCCTGGCTCTTCGTGGTCGAGGGCGCCGATGCCTCCCTGGGCACCGACACCAAGCGTGGCGTCGAGCTGGCCCAGGCTGCCCGCCCCACCGTCGCCGGCCACACCGTCGAGGTGACCGGTGAGAACGAGGGCTGCAACGCCGAAGGCGGCCAGGCAGCCGGCACCAAGATCGCCTCCGATCCCAGCGTGGTCGCCGCCATCGGCACCAACTGCTCCTCGGCGGCCCGCGCAGCCATCCCGTTGCTCTACGCGGCTGGCATCCCCATGGTTTCCCCCTCCAACACCGCGCCTGACCTGACCGCGGCCGACCGCCCGGCTGAGTACGCCTTCTACATGCGCACCGCCCACAACGACACCGTCCAGGGCGCGGCCATGGCCCAGTACGCCTATGAGGCCGGCTTCCGCAAGGCGGCCACCATCCACGACGGCAGCATCTACGCCGACAAGCTGCAGCAGGTTTTCGCCGACAAGTTCAAGGAGCTGGGCGGCGAGGTGGTGGCGCAGGAAGCGACTGACCCCAACGAGACCAACATGGGGCCGATGCTGACCCGCATCGCTGCGGCCAAGCCTGACTTCATCTACCTGCCGATCTTCATCGCCGCCGGCGGCCAGATCGCTTCGCAGGCCAAGCAGAACCCCGACCTGGCCAACGTGCAGATGGCCGGCGCCGACGGCGTTTTCTCCCCCGATTTCCTGGACGCGGCCGGCGATGCCTCCCTGGGCTTCCTCTGGTCCAGCCCTGACTTCTCGGCCTTCGGCAGCGGCTATCAGGATTTCCTGGCCAAGCATCAGGAGAAGTACGGTGAGGCGCCGCTGGCCCCCTTCCACGCCCACGCCTACGATGCCTACAACCTGATCGCCGACGGGGTGGAGAAGTCGGCGGTGCAGTGCGCCAACGGCAGCACTGTGATCCCGCGCACCGCGCTGCGCGATGCCATGTTGGGCACCGCCGGCCTGCAAGGGCTGACCGGCAACCTGACCTGCACCGCCACCGGCGACTGCGCCGATCCCAAGATCGCCGTCTATCAGGGCATGAGCTCGGATCGCGCCACCTGGAACCCCGGCGCGGCCGACGACAGCAATCCCAAGAAGATCTGGCCCTAGTTAGCGCTCGCACGAGAGTCGCCCCGCCCCTGCGGCGGGGCGACTCTCGCTTTTTGGTCGAAGAACCGTAGAAGTTGAACTTCTTCTGAGAAGTTCAACTTCTTGCGCCAAGAACCGTAGAAGTTGAACTTCTTCTGAGAAGTTCAACTTCTTGCGCCAGACCCCTTCACGGAGATACATGTCCATGTACAAAAAATTCAGAAGGCGGGTGACAGGCACGCAGATAGTGATGTGGATCATCGGCTTCCTCCTTTTGGGAGGGGTGATCTATGGCACAGTACACACCCTGGCGGCGGGCGCCTACCCGCCGCGCATCTGGCTGGATCTGATCGTGTTTGGTCTGGCTCAAGGCAGCGTGTACGCCCTGGTCGCGCTGGGCTACACCATGGTCTACGGCATTCTGCGCATGATCAACTTCGCCCACGGCGAGGTGTTCATGGCCGGCGCCTTCATCGGCTACTTCATCGCCACGGCCCTCAACCGGGCGGAGCTGTTGGAGCGCTATTTTATCCCCTCGCAACTGTTGATTTTCATCGGCGCGATGGCGACCTCGGCCACCATCGCCGTCTTGCTGGAGCGCATCGCCTATCGGCCGCTGCGCCGGGCGCCGCGCCTGGTGCCGCTGATCACGGCCATCGGCGCTTCTTTCTTTTTGCAGTACACCTTTCGCGGCTTCTTCGGCTCAGGCATCAAGAGCTACCCGGAGCCGCAGCAACTGAAGGGCACCATCACGCTGCTGGGCATCACCATTCTCAAAACCCAGGCGCTGGTGATCGTCGCCGCAGTCATCATGCTGATCGCACTGCTTATCTTCGTCCAGCGCACCAAGACCGGCCGCGCGATGCAGGCGGTCTCCGAGGACAAGGACGCCGCCGCGCTGATGGGCATCAACGTCGATCGGATCATTGTCATCACCTTTGTCGTCGGCGGCGCGCTGGCCGGCGCAGCGGGCGTGCTTTTCTCCACACTCTTCCGCCAGGTCTTTTTCCTGACCGGCTTCATCCCCGGTCTGAAGGCCTTCACCGCGGCCGTGTTGGGCGGCATCGGCAACGTGGCCGGCGCCATGCTGGGCGGCCTCTTCCTGGGCATCGCCGAGTCGCTCTTCCCCAACCTGGTGCTGGATGGTCTGGGCATCCCCGCGCCCTACCAGCTCAAAGACGCGTTGGCCTTCCTGATGTTGGTGCTGGTGCTGATCTTCCGGCCCACCGGGATTCTCGGCGAACGCCTGGCCACCAAGAAAGCGTGAGGTAGCCCCTTATGACTGCAACCAGTGTCGGCGCACCAATGACAGCCAGCCAGAGCAGCCGCTGGTCGCCTCTGCTCAAGATCGGGCTGCTGGGCGGCGTGGTGGCGCTTTACATGGCGTTGGTCGGCATTATGACCGCCCTGGCCAGCCGGATGGTGATCACCGGCCTCATCAGCCTGGGGCAGATCATCCTGCTCTCGATCTTCATCATGTTTGGCTATATGGCTGCCCAGCGGGCGGCCGCCAAACAGGCCAGGCCGCCGGTGGCCTGGTGTCTGGTCAGCGGCGCCATCGCCGGGCTGATCATCAGCCTCTTCCTGTCAGCCCTGGTGGTGATCGCCCCGATCATCAATCTGCGCTCGATCTTCATCAACGCCTCGCCGGAGCTGTTCAAGCTGCTCACCTTTGGGCAGGGTGTCCCCACGGGCCTCTACCTGCTGATCGGCGTGGGCGTGGTGGTCGGCCTGCTCTCGGCTGGCCTTTTTCTGCTGCCTGACCGGCTGCGCCGGGCCGTGGGCATGGGGCTGGTGGCCATCCCCATCGTGTCCATCCTCAACTCGTCGCTCTTCGCCGGCCGTGGCATCTCCCCCGCGCAGGCCGCACTGGTGTTTGGCGTGGGGCTGGTGATCACCTATTTTTGGCAGCCGGCCCGCGCCGCGACCAATCGGCGCTTCAGCGCCATGCCCACCCAACAGCAGCGCGTGCTGGCCACCGTGGTCTATATCATCCTGGGCATCGGCGTGCTGTTGCTGCCGTTGCTGGGCCCCTATCCGGCCGAGATCCTCGACACCGTCGGCCTCTACATTCTCATGGGCCTGGGGCTGAACATCGTGGTGGGCTTCGCCGGCCTGTTGGACCTGGGCTATGTGGCCTTCTTTGCCCTGGGCGCCTACACCGTCGGCATCCTGACCTCGCCGGAGATCCAGTGGATCGGGGTGCAGTTGACCTGGTGGCAGGCGCTGCCCTTCGCGGTGATCGTGGGCACGCTGGCCGGCGTCATCCTGGGCATCCCCGTCTTGCAGATGCGCGGCGACTACCTGGCCATCGTCACCCTGGGCTTCGGCGAGATCATCCGTCTGATCTTCCTGTCCGACTGGCTCAAGCCGCTGGTGGGCGGCTCCAACGGCATCACCCGCATCCCGCGGGCCATTCCCGCGCCGGCGGGATCGGGGCTGTCCGATCAGCAGATGCTCTTCTACATCATCGTGGCCGGCATCCTGGTGGCCGCCTTCATCGCTACCCGGCTGAAATACTCGCGCCTGGGGCGCAACTGGGCAGCCATGCGCGAGGACGAGGACGTGGCGCAGGCCATGGGCATCAACCTGGTGCGCACCAAGCTGATGGCCTTCGCCACCGGTGCGGGGCTTTCCGCGCTCAGCGGCGCGATCTTCGCCTCCAAACTGACCTCGGTCTACCCGCACAGCTTCAACCTGCTGGTCTCCATCAATATCCTGGCGGTGATCATCGTCGGCGGCCTGGGCAGCATTCCGGGCGTCATCGTCGGCGCGCTGGTGCTGGTGGGGCTGCCGGAGCTGCTGCGCGAGTTCGCCGAATATCGCCTGCTGGTCTACGGCGCCGTGCTGGTGTTTATGATGCTCAAGCGGCCGGAAGGCTTGCTGCCGGAAGCCCGGCGCAAGCTGGAACTGCACGCAGCCGACGAGGCATAGGAGGAGAGATGGCGCCTTTACTGCAAAGTCAGCAAGTCACCAAACGCTTCGGTGGCCTGACGGCCGTGAGCCAGTTGGATGTCGCGGTCGAGCCGAACACGATCCACAGCATCATCGGGCCCAACGGCGCGGGCAAGACCACCTTTTTCAACTGTATCACCGGCTTCTATCGCCCGGAGGATGGAACCATCCTCTTCAAGGGCAAGCCCATCGACGGCATGCAGCCGGACCGCATCACCCGCCAGGGCATCGCCCGCACCTACCAGAACATCCGCCTTTTCCCCAACATGACGGTGATCGAGAACGCCATGGTGGGCTACGAGGCGCACCTGCGCAGCGGCTGGCTGGGCGCCGTCTTTCACACCCGCGGCAACCGCAAGGAGGAGGTCGAGGCGGTGGGAGAAGGGCGACGCCTGCTGAACTTCGTCGGCCTGGCCGGCCGCGGCGATCTCATGGCGCGCAATCTGCCCTACGGCGACCAGCGGCTGCTGGAGATCGCGCGCGCGTTGGCCGCCAAGCCTGACCTGCTGCTGCTGGACGAGCCGGCCGCAGGCATGAACCCCGCCGAGACGCAAGAGCTGATGCACTTCATCCGCCGGCTGCGCGACGAGTTGAACATCACCGTGCTGCTGATCGAGCACCACATGCAGGTGGTGATGAGCATCTCGAACCGGGTGACGGTGATGGACTTCGGCCAGAAGATCGCCGAAGGCACCCCCAAAGAGGTGCAGAACGACCCGGCCGTGATCGAAGCTTACCTGGGCAAAGGGGCGACCGAATATGCTGCTGCACATTGACGATATCCAGACCTTTTACGGCTCGATCCAGGCGCTGAAGGGCATCTCCTTCACCGTGGACCAGGGCGAGATCGTCACGCTGATCGGCGCCAACGGCGCGGGCAAGACCACCACCCTGCACACCCTCAGCGGCATCCTGCACCCCCGCCACGGCAGCATCTTCTTCGAGGGCCAGCCGATCCACACCATGCCGCCGCACGACATCGTCAAGCTGGGCATCGCCCAGTCGCCGGAGGGGCGGCGCGTCTTCGGCCGCCTGAGCGTGGCCGAGAACCTGGATATGGGCGCCTTCCTGCGCAACGACAAGCCCGAGATCAAGCGCGACCTGGACCGGGTGTACACCCTCTTTCCCCGTCTGAAAGAGCGCCAGAAGCAGTTGGCCGGCACCCTCTCCGGCGGCGAGCAGCAGATGCTGGCCATGGGCCGGTCCCTGATGGCCAGCCCGCGGCTGTTGCTGCTGGACGAGCCCTCCATGGGGCTGGCGCCGATTCTGGTGGACCTGATCTTCGAGACGATTCTGGAGATCAACAAGCAGGGCGTCACCGTGCTGCTGGTGGAGCAGAACGCGCTGATGGCCCTCTCCATCGCCACCCGCGCCTACGTCCTCGAAACCGGCGTCATCATCCTCAGCGGCACCGGCAAGGAATTGCTCAACAACCCAGAGGTGATGAAGGCCTATCTGGGAATGGAGTAGGGCGGCAGGATGGCAGGGCGACGAGGTGACAGGGTGACAGGGTGACAAGGTGACAGGGTGACAGGGT
>JACSRL010000742.1 GCA_014879765.1 Anaerolinea sp.
CACCTGCGCTGCGCTTCGGCGTAAACGCTTGCGTTTATGCAGGTGTACGGCGGCCTACTCAATCAACGTGCTCGCGCCCAGCGGCTGAGCAGGTACGCGCACTGTTGAAACCAAGGAAGTGCAACTCTCATGCGTAGCTTTCGTGTTCGAGTTTCCGACAAGACCTACCACGTCGAGGTCGATGACATCAGCAAGTCCCCGCTGCAGGTGACCGTCAACGGCCGATCGTTCACCGTAGAAGTCGAATGGCAGGGTGCGGCCTCCGAGGCCACGGTACGGCCGGAGATCATGCCGGCCAAGCCCGCGCCTGAGGAGGCCACCCCGGCCGGCGCCCGGCCGGCCCTGCCCCCGACGCCGCAGATCTCGGAGAGCGAGCGCGCCAGCGCCGCCACCGTCGATGCGCCGATGCCCGGCGTCATTCTGGAAGTGCGCGTCAAGCCAGGTCAGACAGTCAGCCGCGGCGAAGAGCTGTGCGTGCTGGAGGCGATGAAGATGCGCAACAGCATCCGCTCCCCGCGCGAGGGCGAAGTTCTGGAGGTGCTGGTGGCCGCCGGCGCCAAGGTTGCCTACGGCGATCGACTGATCCGCTTTGCCGGACCAGCCAGCTAAGTACCTGTCAAAAAATAACGTCGCGGGCTGGCTCGGTCGGAGACCGGCCAGAGCACCACGTTAATTTTGGACAGTCACTAAGAGACGAGACTCACCATGAACTTCGACCTCTGGGACATTCTCACCGCGGGCCTCTCGGCGCTGACCTTGGGCAACGTCGCCATGATGGCCATCGGCGGACTGCTGATCTATCTGGGTGTGGCCAAGGAATATGAGCCGGTGCTGCTGATCCCCATCGGCGCCGGCGCGATTCTGGCCAACATCCCGCTGACCGGCATGACCGACCCGGACGGCATCTTCGGCATCCTCTATGCTGCGGGCATCAAGACCGAGCTCTTTCCCCTTCTGATCTTCATCGGCATCGGCGCCATGACCGACTTTGGCCCGCTGTTGGAGAACCCGCGCATGGTGTTGATCGGCGCGGCCGGCCAGTTTGGCATCTTCGGCACGCTGCTGGTGGCGCTGGCGCTGGGCTTCTCCCTCAACGAAGCCGCCAGCATCGGCATCATCGGCGCGGTGGACGGCCCCACATCGATCTACGTATCCAGCCAGCTCGCGCCGCAACTGCTGGCCCCCATCGCGGTGGCCGCCTACAGCTACATGAGCCTGGTGCCCATCATCCAGCCCCCCATCATGCGCGCCATGACCACGAAGAAGGAGCGGCTGGTGCGCATGCCCTACACCTCACGGCCAGTGGGCCGACCGGTGCGGGTGCTCTTCCCCATGGTCGTCACCCTGGCTACGGGGCTCTTCGTGCCCATGGCCACCCCGCTGGTGGGCATGTTGATGTTCGGCAACCTGCTGCGCGAGGCGCTGGTGGTGCCGCGTCTGGCCGACGCGGCCAGCAACGAGATCGCCAACGTCACCACCATCTTCCTGGGGCTGGCCATCGGCTCCACCATGGCGGCCGAAAGCTTCTTGCAGGTCAGCACGCTGATGATCCTGGGGCTGGGCATCGTGGCCTTTGCCCTGGACACCGCGGCCGGCGTGGGACTGGGCAAGCTGTTCTACCTGCTGACCAAGGGCAAGTTCAACCCGCTGATCGGCGCGGCCGGCATCTCGGCCTTCCCCATGTCGGCGCGCGTGGTCAACCGCGTCGGCCTGGAGGAGGATGACGGCAACTTCCTGCTGATGCACGCCATGGGCGCCAACACGGCCGGGCAGATCGCCTCGGCGCTGGCCGGCGGCATCGTGCTGGCGCTGCTGGCCGGTTAGCCCAAACCGCCCGGTGGTGGTACAATTTCGCCCCGCGCGCCGATCCCCAGGACGCCTCGCTGATCACAAACGCCGATCCCAAGGGCGTCCCGCCCGGCCCGCTCGGCCCGCTCGGCGACGACGCCTCGCTGAGCACAAACGCCGATCCCAAGGGCGTCCCGCCCGGCCCGCT
>JACSRL010000376.1 GCA_014879765.1 Anaerolinea sp.
CCCGCCGGGTGTACCTGATCAGGAGGCGTCCCGCCGGGTGTACCTGATCAGGAGGCGTCCCGCCGGGTGCGGGCGAGACGCTCCACGAAGCGTCACAGAGGAAACAGACTTTCATGGACAGACAAAACGGTTTCGAGCGCGTGCCGCTGGGCGCGACCGATATTCAGATCAGTCCCCTGGGCATCGGCACCTGGGCCTGGGGCGACTCGGTCTTCTGGCAGTATGGCCAGAGCTACACCGACGCCGACATCGACGCGGCCTACCAGGCCAGCCTGGCCTACGGCGTCAACTTCTTCGACACGGCCGAGGTCTATGGGCTGGGCCGGGCCGAGCGGCTGCTGGGCCGCAACGCCCGTCAGGCCGGCTGGCCGGTGGTGATTGCCGCCAAATTCTTTCCCTTTCCCTGGCGTCCGAGTCTCTTCCAGCAGCGCCGCGCGCTGCGCAAGAGCCTGGAACGCCTGGGCATGGAGCGCATCGACCTCTACCAGATGCACTGGCCCTTCCCGCCGCGAAGTATCGACACCTGGATGGAGGGGCTGGCCGACGCGGTGGAGGCGGGGCTGATTCGGGCGGTAGGCGTCTCCAACTACAACGTGGCGCAGATGCGGCGCGCCCACGCGGCCCTGGCCCGCCGCGGCATTCCCCTGGCCTCCAACCAGGTGGACTACAGCCTTTGGCAGCGCAAGCCGGAGACCAGCGGCCTGCTGGCGGCCTGCCGCCAGTTGGACGTGACGCTGATCGCCTACAGCCCGCTGGCGCAGGGAGTGCTGACCGGCAAATACACGCCGGAAAACCCGCCGCCCGGACTACGCGGGCGGCGCTATGCCCGCTCGTTGGGCAGAGTGCAGCCGCTGGTGGCCCTGCTGCGCGAGCTGGGCGCGGCCCACGGCGGCAAGACCCCGGCCCAGGTGGCGCTCAACTGGGCCATCTGCAAGGGAACCGTGCCCATCCCCGGCGCCAAGAACGCGCGCCAGGCCCGGGACAACGCCGGCGCGCTGGGCTGGCGGCTCAGCGCCGACGAGGTGCAGGCGCTGGATCGCGCCAGCGCCCAGGCCGGGCGTTAAGCCCGGCAAGGAGAAAAGTGAACACATGAAAAATTATCTCATCGACATGGACGGCGTGCTGGTCAGCGGCCGCACCATCATCCCCGGCGCTGACCAATTCATCCAACGCTTGCAGGCCAGCGGCGCCGAATTTCTGGTGCTGACCAACAATCCGCTCTACACCCCCGGCGACCTGGCGCATCGCTTCAAGCTGATCGGCCTGGAGATCCCGGCTGAACGCATCTTCACCTCGGCCATGGCCACGGCGCGCTTCCTGCACGCACAAAAGGCCAGCGGCACGGCCTTTGTCATCGGCGAGAGCGGGCTGACCTCCCCCATCCACGAGGCGGGCTATGTGATCACCGACATCGAGCCGAACTACGTGGTGCTGGGCGAGACGCACAGCTACAACCTGGAGCAGATCACCAAGGCGATTCGTCTGGTGGCCGGCGGCGCGCATTTCATCGCCACCAATCCTGACCCCTCCGGCCCCGGCGAGGGGGGCATTGTGCCGGCCTGCGGCGCGATGGCCGCGCTGATCGAGCGCGCCACCGGCGTCGCCCCCTTCTTCGTCGGCAAGCCCAACCCGCTGATGATGCGCATGGCGTTGAACTATCTGGACATCCACTCCGAGGACACGGTGATGGTGGGCGATCGCATGGACACCGACATCATCGGCGGCGTGCAGGCCGGCCTGGAGACCATCCTGGTGCTGACCGGCGTCACGGCCGAGGCGGATGTGCGCCGCTTCCCCTACCAGCCGACGTATATCGTGCCTTCGGTGGCGGCGATTGAGTTGGCATAAGAGAGACTGCTGCTCATTGTCAAGCGCAAGTGCCCGGCACCTGAACAGTTACGGTTTTTCGTAACTGCTCAGCCCGTTGTTCAGAAACCGGGTTTTTCTCGTGCGTCCATGGTCTTCGTCTGCGCAACGGCCTTTCATGGCGCCATG
>JACSRL010000197.1 GCA_014879765.1 Anaerolinea sp.
TTCGTGTTGTCAGCCAGCGAATTCCATTCGCTGGCCTCAGCCGCTGGGAACACATTCCGCCAGGCCCTGAGGGGCCTTCGTGCTGTTAGCCAGCGAATTCCATTCGCTGGGCTGACCAAAAGGAACCAACCTCATGACCAATACCCTGCAAGTGGGCGATTTTGCCCCTGACTTTGCCCTGACCAGCGACGCCGGCGAGACGGTGCGGCTGTCCGACCTGCGCGGCCGGCGCGTGGTGGTCTACTTCTACCCCAAGGACGACACCAGCGGCTGCACCACCCAGGCCTGTGGCTTCCGCGATGCCTATCCGCAGATCGAGGAGAAAAACGCCGTGGTGCTGGGCATCAGCCCCGACGGCGTCACCTCACACCAGAAATTCAAGAGCAAGCACAACCTCCCCTTCACCCTGCTGGTGGACGAAGATCACGGCGTGGCCGAGGCCTACGGCGTCTGGCAGGAGAAGTCGATGTACGGCCGGAAGTACATGGGCATCGTGCGCAGTCATTTCGTGGTCGACGAAACCGGCCGGCTGGCCGACGTGCAGGTCAAGGTCAGCCCGACAGACAGCGTGGAGCGGGCGCTCAAGGCGCTTTAGCCTCCGAGCTCTGCCAGGGCGGCTGGTCAGGCCAGCACCGCTGATAGGCCGCCAGCACCCGCTCGATCAGTGTCTCCACATAGGGATTGCCCAGCAGCGCCACGAATGGCCGGTTGATTGTCCGCAGTGTAGCGCAGAGCCACCAGAAAGTCCAGCCGCGTCGTATCAGCCGCTTCGGTTGCCAAACCTATCCCCTTCTGGTACAATGCCGCCAGTTGTTCGTCCGGTTCATCATCGCTACAGGAACGGGGCCTATGCTGGCAAAAGTCATCAGTTGTTCAGTGGTTGGTCTGGAAGGCACGGCGGTCGAGGTCGAGGTGGACATCTACGCCAACTCGCTGCCCTCGATCACCTTGGTCGGCCTGCCCGATGCCGCGGTCAAGGAGTCGACCGAACGGGTGCGCGCGGCGCTGTTCAACTCGGCGCTCTACTATCCGCGCGGCCGGGTGACGGTCAACCTGGCGCCGGCCGATCTGCGCAAGGTGGGACCGGTCTACGATCTGCCCATCGCGGTGGGACTGCTGGCGGCCAGCGAGCAGGTGCCGCTGGACCGGCTGGAGAACACGCTCTTCATCGGCGAGCTGAGCCTGGACGGCAGCCTGCGCCACATCGACGGGGTGCTGCCCATGGCTCACATGGCCCAGCAGCAGGGCATCAAGACCGTCTACCTGCCGGAAATCGACGCGCCTGAAGCTGCGCTGATCCGCGGCCTGGAGGTGATTCCCGTGCCCTCCATGTCGGCCCTGGTCTCGCACCTGCGCGATTTCGACCCCATCCCCCCTTTCGAGCACAGCGAGCGCTTCGACCGGGTGGAGGACCTGCCCTACACGGTGGATTTTGCCGACATCAAAGGGCAAGAACATGTCCGGCGCGCGCTGGAGGTGGCCGCGGCCGGCGGGCACAACTGTCTGATGACCGGCAGCCCCGGCGCGGGCAAGACGCTGATGGCCCGCTCGCTGCCCTCGATTCTGCCCAAGCTGACGCTGGACGAGGCGCTGGACATCACCCGCATCTACTCGGTGACGGGGCAGTTGCCGCCGGACACGCCGCTGGTCAACCAGCGTCCCTTCCGCGCGCCGCATCACACCATCAGCAACGCCGGGCTGGTGGGAGGCGGCCGGCTGCCGCGGCCAGGGGAGATCAGCCTGGCCCATCGCGGCGTGCTCTTTCTGGACGAGCTGCCGGAGTTTGGCCCGCACAACCTGGAAACCCTGCGCCAGCCGCTGGAGGACAAGACAGTCACCATCAGCCGCGCCCAGGGCTCGCTCAGCTTCCCGGCCAACTTCATGCTGGTGGGCGCGATGAATCCATGCCCCTGCGGCTGGTATGGCGACACGCAGCACGAGTGCACCTGCTCGCCGGCCGTGGTCAGCCGCTATCAGAAGCGTCTCTCC
>JACSRL010000533.1 GCA_014879765.1 Anaerolinea sp.
ATCCTCCTCACCGCCTGCCGGGACAGCGGCAGCGATCGCCAAGAGCGCGCGTTCGAGGAACTCTGGCATTGGCTCTATCCTCGGGTCTATGCCCGCGTCAATCATCCCCAGGATGCTGAGGATGTAGCACAGAAGATACTGGTGAAGGTGTACCAGAACTTGCACCAGGTGCGAGAACCGCACGGCTTTCTTGGCTGGGTCAGTATCATCATGCAGCGCGAGTTGATCGACTATTACCGGCGCAAGGGCAGGCACGACCAGTTCGAGGAAGAGAAGCCAGAAGAAAACGGCGACAACGGCGACGTTGACGGGATGGGCGATCTGGTAGGGCCAGACTCCTTCCTGCAAGCAGATGTGGAGGCGGCTGAGGAGGAGCTCATTCGCATGATCTATGAGTGCATGCCGAAGAAAAAGTGGCGCCGTGCAGAAGTGTTAGTGGCGTTGACGCTTCTGGAGCAAACCGTGACCGAGGTCGCAGAGTCGATGAAGATCACAGCCAATGCCGTCTACTCGCTGTATTTTCAAGCTAAAAGGGACTTGCCCAAACACTGTCCCGAATTGATCGAATATCTGCTTCAGCAATTGATGCCGTCCCAACGTCTGGGACTCAAGGAGGGGAACTCATGAAACCGCAACAAATCGCTGCATCGGCGTGCCCATCGGCCGCGGAGGTGGATGCCTGGGCCGCGCGGGCTTTTGTCACCCGGACGATTCCCGATCTGCCGCTGGCGCTGCACCTGCTGGCCTGTCTTGATTGTCGGCGGCGGGTGGCGATCAGTTGGGCGTTGCTGCCCGAGCCGTCGTGTGCTACAATGCCCCCTACACCCCGACCTGACCTTTCTTTCCTGAAGCCGGTGAGCGCCGACCTATGACCGATCAACGCGACGAGCAGTTGCAGCGTCTGGCCCAGGCGCTGCGCAACACTCAACTTCCCCCCGATGCTGCTCTGCGCCGGCTGGCTGAGACGCTGGTCGACGACGACAGCTATAGCCATGAACAGGCCGAGCAGGACCTGCCTGGCTATGTGAGCGCTGCACTTGTGGGCCAGCCGGCGGCGCAACAATATCCTGCCCTGCACCGCCATCTGCTGCACTGCCAGGAGTGCGCGAAGCTGCATGTGGCTATGTTGCAGGATCTGACCGTCGAACCGGCGCGTGTGGCCGTGCCACAGCCTGATCTTTTCTTCTTGCCAGGGGCTTACACGCGTCGGTTGCGTCGCGCCGTCCTGCGTCTGGCGCAGCAGATCGGTGCTGTGCTCTTTCCCGACTCGCTGTCAGCGCTGGCCGATGTGGCCGACCTGTTGCTGGACGAGTTGCAGGATCTGGGTCCAAACCTGCGGGCGTCGCCGGCCGCGGGCGCTGCTCTGGCCTTTGGCAGCGGCGATCTGCCCGACGAGATCAAGCTGTTAGCTGCCACCTGGGCGGCGACAGGCCGGCTGGGTGAAACCCTCAACGCCGGCCAGATAGCCAGCTTGCAGGAGGCAGGCGCCTGGCCGGAGAGGGCTCGCTCCGTGGCGCTGCAAGCAGCCGTAGATCTGGGCTTTGGCCCGCGTCAGGCTGAACGCTTTGCCCGCGAGTTTGCCGCCCTGGCTGCCTCTGATCCGGCAGCCATACCGACCCGAACAACATCCTGAGAGTGCGCCATGGCCCAGTTTGATTTCCTTCAAGACCAAGAGACCAACGCGTTGATCGCTCGCCTGGCCACCGAAGCCGCTGAGATTATGGCGCCGGAGGAGGCCGATCTGGCCGATCTGATCGCTGGGGAGTATCTGGAAGAGGTGCGGACGGCCGGCGTCCTGCTCTACCCTGGCAAAGCGCGTGATCTGAGCCTGGGCATGGGTGAGGCGGAGCTGTGGCTGCTGGTGGTGCTGCCGGTGCTCACCGGCTTTGTCGCCAATATGATGGCCGCCTTCGGCGTCTGGACCGTGCGTGATATCCGTGTGAGATTGACGCACCGGGAAGCGTCGCATCCATCTGCCAGCGTCG
>JACSRL010000568.1 GCA_014879765.1 Anaerolinea sp.
ACCCTCGGATCGAGTAGGCGCAGCCGTAACGAGATCAACGTTTGGCCCGCCGGCTGAGCAGTTACTCCATCCGAAGCACAGAGAGCGAGCGCCGAATCATGCCGAACGAACTCCCATCCCAACCGGACCCAGGCCAGTCCGTGGACTACCAGATCAGAATCAAGGGGCAGTTGGGCTCCGAATGGAGCGACTGGTTCGAGGGCCTGACCATCACGCTGGCCGAGGACGGCGGCACGCTGCTGAGCGGCCCGGTGGTCGATCAGGCCGCGCTGCACGGCTTGCTCAAGAAGATCCGTGATCTGGGAATGCCGCTGGTCGCGGTCAACCCGATCCATAACGATCCAGATCAATAACACGCAACCATCTTGTTCGACGACGGAGGAACAATGAATACCCACACCACCCCGACGAAGAGGCTCGACACGCGGGCCCTGCTCTCCACCCTGTGGATCGTGGTCATGTTCAACATGCTGAAAGCAGACATCCTCTCGCTCTTCATCCCCGGCGCGGCGGAAGAAGCGGCGAAAACCGCAGCTCGGATCGGCGTCTCGGTCCCACAACTGATGCTGGGCGCCGCGATCATGGGCGAACTGGCCATCGCCATGATCATCCTGTCGCGCGTGTTGAGGCGCGGGATCAACCGTTGGGCCAACATCGCGCTGGGCGTCGTCACTGTGGCCTACATCTGGGGCGGCGCCGCGGCGTATCCCCACTACATAGTCATCGCCATCGTCGAGACCATCTGCCTGGCGCTGATCGTCGTGCTGGCCTGGCGGTGGCGCAGCGTCGAGGCCTGAAAAGAGGCATAGGAGCAAACCCATGAAAACCTGGCAAAAATCGGGCGGCCTGGCCGCACTCTACCTGGCCGTCGCCTACCTGATCGGCATGGCCATCTTCCTCGTCGTGCTGGACTACCCCAGCATCAGCGACCCGGTCCAAAAGGTGGCCCTGCTGGTCGAGATGCCGGCCGTCACCTTTGCCACCAACCTGCTGATGTACGTCTTCTTCGGCGTCGGGCTGACCATCCTGGCGCTGGCGTTGTACCAGCGGCTGCAGGCCGGCGCGCCGGCGCTGATGCAGGTCGCCACCGCGCTGGGCATCATCTGGGCCGGCTCGCTGATCGCCAGCGGCATGGTGGCCAACGCCGGCATCGCGCCGGCGGTCGCGCTCTACGCCCACGACCCGGCGCAGGCCGCGCTGGCCTGGCAGGGCATCGAAACGGTGGCCAGCGGGCTGGGCAACGGCAACGGCGAGATCCTGGGCGGCCTGTGGGTGCTGCTGGTCAGCCTGGCCGCGCTGCGGACGGGCGGACTGCCCAAGGGGCTGAACATTCTGGGCCTGCTGGTCGGCGCAGTGGGCATCGTTTCCCTGATCCCCGGCCTGACCAACCTGGTCGGCGCCTTCGGCCTGGGCCAGGTCATCTGGTTCATCTGGCTGGCCATCGTGCTGCTGCGCTCCTGAGCGCGGCATGGCACGCTCACGCGGGTTCCAGAGAGGGCATTCAGCCCTCCCTGGAACCCGACAACGTTTTGGGGCTGGACGACCTGTGGGCGGAGGGTCTATCACGCGGTGGAGGTGCTGGCGCAGGCGCTGGCGCCATGAGAGCGAAATCGTTGGTTGCAGCCCTGGCGGCGCTGCCATACAATCAGGTCAACGCAGAGGGTCATCGAAAACGGTCGCGTCGGAGAAATCTATGAACCGTAGGTGCCGGGCACTTCGCGTAGCATCTACGCTTGCAAGCGCAAGTGCCTGGCACCTGAACAGTTAACCGGGTTCTTGTCTCGCAGAAGCTGCTAACGGCTATGCAGGAGGAGTTGGGGGCGGCTTTTGGCCGGGAATTCGATCTGTTGGACAAAAACCCTGAGGAACGAACAAACCCCGCATCTGGTTCGTGAAAATAGCCACGGCGAGCATAATTACAGCGTAAACGAAGTAGTTGCGCATCGGCGCCCGGCACTTTAGCGACGATTCGCCCATGATGACA
>JACSRL010000143.1 GCA_014879765.1 Anaerolinea sp.
GATCTTGCCCACCAGGATCGGGCCGCTGCCGGTGGCGGTGCTCAACATGCGGGCCAGGGTGCCGTCGCGGCGCTCCACCAGGATGCTGCGGCTGCCCAGGCTGACGGTGAACATCAGGAAGACCAGCGCCATGCCGGGCGCCAGCAGCAGCAGCGGGTTGAACTCGTTGGTTTCTTCGGGGGCGACGTCGCTGCGCTGCACGCGGATCAGCGGCTCGGTCGTCAGGCTGGCCTGCTCCTGGCCGAACTGCTGCGCCACCTGCGCGATCTCCTGTGGCGCGATCAGCCCGCTGCCCAGGAGCTGCTCGATGGCCACCTGCCCGCCCACGCGGCCGGCCTCCACCTGGTCGACAAAGCTCTCGACGATGGAGCGCACGATGCCGGCGCTGGTGGGGCGGCCGGGGTTCATAACTACCTCGATGGCGATGGCCGGGGCGGAGAGCGCGTCGGTGTCCTTGGGGATGATGCTGTCGGTGAAGCCCGCGGGGACGATCACCGCGGCCACCACCTGGTCGGCCACGACCTGTTCCCGGGCCAAAGCCGGGTCGGCGCTGACGGTGGTGGCCAGCAGGTCGGCCAGGTCCGGCGAGGTGAGCATCTCCTCCAGCGCGGCGCCCAGTTGGCCGCCGTCCTGGTTGACCACGACCACGGACAGTTGGGGGATCCCGCTGCCGCCGCTGGAGAACGCGCCGCTGACCAGCCCCATGCCCAGGGTCAAGGCGAAGGGGGTCGCCAGCATCAGGATCAACGCCGCCCGGTCGCGGAATATCAAACGCAGGTCTTTCCAACCGATGGCGAATAGTTTGGTCATGATATTGCTCCCGATGAGCGGCGAACAGTAATCACTTCTGGAACTGTTCACCGTTTACTGTTCACTGAGCACCCTCAGTCCCGCAGCGCCCGCCCCGTCAGGTGCAGGAACACCGCCTCCAGGTTCGGCTCCTCGATCTCCACCGAACGGATCTTGAAGCCGAGGCGGTCGGCCTGGGCGAAGACGGGGGGGATCGCTTCCTGGGCTTCGGGGACGATCAGGACGATCTGGTGGTCGGCCGTGGTCACCTGGCGCACGTCGGGCAGGGCTTGCAGGGCCGCGACGAAAGGCTCGGTCTCCTGGCCTTCGGGCAGGTGCAGGCGCAGGGCGTCCATCTGGCCCACCATCTGCGTCAGCTCCTGCTGCGTGCCCAGCGCGATCAGCCTGCCGTGGTCGATGATGCCGACGCGTTGCGAAAGCTCCTGCGCCTCTTCCATGTAGTGGGTGGTGTAGAGCACGGTCATGCCCTGGCGGTTGAGCGCCTTGACGCTGTCCAGGATGTTGCGCCGGCTCTGCGGGTCGATGCCCACGGTGGGCTCGTCCATGAAGAGCAGCCGCGGCCGGTGCAGCAGCCCTACGGCGATGTTGATGCGCCGCTTCATGCCGCCGGAGTAGGTCTTGACCCGCTGTTTGGCCTTGTCGGCCAGGCCCACCTCCTCCAGCACCTCGGCCACGCGCTGTTTCAACGCCGTACCGCCCATGCCGTACATGCGGCCCCAGAACTGCAGGTTCTCCAGCGCGCTCAGCTCTTCGTACAGGGCGATGTCCTGCGGCACCACGCCGATGATCTTTTTCGCCGCCATGGGGTCCTGGCTGACCGAGTGGCCGCCGATGAACGCGTCCCCCTGCGTGGGGACCAGCAGGCAGGAGAGCATGGAGATGGTGGTGGTCTTGCCCGCGCCGTTGGGGCCCAGCAGGCTGAACATCTCCCCCTCCTGGATGGCGAAGCTGACGCCATCTACCGCGGTGAAATCGTTGAATTTCTTGACCAGGTTGTGTGCTTCGAGAATAGGTGGCATGGTGTGTTCTCCAGAGTGTGAGGCGTGAAACGTGAAACGTGACCGGAAGCGTGGGAGGGGTTTCAGAGTTGCGTGATGCGTGATGCGTGAAACGTGAGGCGTGAAACGTGAGGCGTGAAACGTGAGGCGTGAGGCAACCGATTGCTCTTCACG
>JACSRL010000272.1 GCA_014879765.1 Anaerolinea sp.
AACACGTTGATTGAGTAGGCCGCCGTATCGAAATCAACGTGTTCGCACCCGCCGGCTGAGCAGTTACCACACCCAAATCATAAGGAAAGACTGATGCCAAAAGCATTGATTACCGGAATCACCGGCCAGGATGGGTCGTACCTGGCTGAATTTTTGCTGGCCCAGGGTTACGATGTGCTGGGCATGGTGCGCCGTTCCAGCACCGTCAACTTCGACCGCATCCGCCATTACCAGGACCAGGTGACGCTGGTGCAGGGGGATTTGCTGGACCAGGTCTCGCTGATCAACATCCTGGAGGAACACCGGCCTGTCGAGGTCTACAACCTGGCCGCGCAGAGCTTCGTGCCCACCTCCTGGCAACAGCCGGTGCTCACCGGTGAGTTCACCGCGTTGGGCGTCACCCGACTCCTCGACGCGATCCGGCTGGTCAGCCCCACGACGCGCTTCTACCAGGCCAGCAGCTCCGAGATGTTCGGCAAGGTGCAGGAAGTGCCGCAGCGCGAGAGCACCCCCTTCTACCCCCGCTCCCCCTACGGCGTGGCCAAGGTCTACGGCCACTGGATCACCGTCAACTACCGGGAGAGCTACGATCTGTTTGCGACGTCAGGTATCCTCTTCAATCATGAGTGCGTGACTGCCGAAACCCCTGTCTTCATCCAGCGCGACGGGATGCTGGACCTGCAGCCTATCGAGGATGTGGTGCCGCATCGCACTGATGCCAGCAAGGGGGCCAAGTACACGACTGAACCGGATCCCAAGCACGAGCTTCAGGTATGGGATGCCCAAGGGTGGACTCCGGTGACCTGTATGACGGCCACGTGGAACGGCTTCGAGCGCAAGGCCAACAAGACTGTGCATCGCATTGCCGCGCGCGGCGCGTTGTTCCACGCCACCAGCGACCATGTCGTCTTCGCTTGCCACGACGGTGAGCCGATGGAGAAGCCGGCCGGCGAGGTGCAGCCGGGCGACGCTATGATGCTGATTCCGCTGCCGCCGCCCACCGATAGTATCAGCATGACCGGGGACGAGGCGTGGCTGCTGGGCCTGCTGGCCGCCGAGGGCTACGTGAGCCAGGATGGCAAGATACATGTGGCCAACCAGGACCAGGATCTTTTGACGGAGGTGGAAGCCTGCTGGCGTCGCGTGACGGGCGGCGGCGCATCCCGCCATACTGTGCCCAGCGGCTTCGAGAACGGACAGCCGGTCACGCAGCTTCGTCTCACCGGGGCGAGTAGCTATGCTCGCTTCTTGCAGGAGCAGTTGTACACGCGTTCGGGCCACAAACGGGTGCCCGCCAGAGTCCTCAACGCATCCCCTGAGGCGCGCATGGCTTTCCTGCGTGGCTTCAACGTGGGCGATGGCCTGAAAAGTACCCCCTGCACCTATGAGTTTCAGGGGTTCAAGACTGCATCGGCGGTCATGGCGGCCGGCTTGTATTGGCTGGCCCACACCACTTTGCACCAGCGAGCCATCATCTGCCCGGAAGAGCGCAACGATCGGCTGTACTATCAGGTCAATCTCAACTCTCCCAACACACCGGGCGACAAGGGACGGCATCTGCGCCGGCCCCTGGAGGAGGTGACCAAGGCGCAGCCTGTCAGCTACAATGGCTGGCTGTTCGACCTGGCCACCGCCTCAGGGACTTTCCACGCCGGCATCGGCCAGGGCTGGATTCACAATTCCCCGCGCCGCGGCCTGGAATTCGTCACCCACAAGATCACCAACGCGGTGGCGCGCATCAAGCTGGGGCTGGAGCATGAGCTGCGGCTGGGCAATCTGGAGGCGCGGCGCGACTGGGGCTACGCCCCCGACTATGTGCGCGCCATGTGGCTGATGTTGCAGCAGGACCACCCTGACGACTACGTCATCGCCACCGGCGAGACGCAATCGGTGCAGGAGTTCTGCCAGGAGGCCTTTAGCTACGTCGATCTCGACTGGCGGGAGTTCGTGGTGCAGGACCCGCGCTTCATGCGGCCGGCTGAGGTGGATCTGCTGGTGGGCGACGCCAGCAAGGCGGCCAAAAAGCTGGGCTGGGAGCCTTCGGTGACCTTCCGCGAGCTGGTGCGTATCATGGTGGACGCCGATCTGGAGGCGATCCAGCGCAACCAGCATGTGCCGCGTATCTCCTTCGGATGACATGACCATGCGACTATTTGGAACCGATGGCATTCGCGCCCGGGCCGGCGAATGGCCCCTGACCCCGGAGTTCACCCTGCGGCTGGGCCGGGCCCTGGGCCACCTGGCCCGCCAGCGCAGCCAGACGCCGGTGATCGTGGTGGGCCGCGACACCCGCCGCTCCGGCGCCATGCTGGAAAGCGCGCTGCTGGCCGGCATCATGGCGCAGGGGGTCGATGTGACGCTGCTGGACGAGTTCAGCACTCCCGGCGTCAGCTTTCTGGCCGCCCATCACAACGCCGTCTTCGGCGTCGTGATCTCGGCCTCGCACAATCCCTACTGGGACAACGGTATCAAGGTCTTCAACGGCAACGGCTTCAAGGCCAGCGATGAGCTGGAGCTGCAGATCGAGCAGTTGGCGCTGGACGAACCGCAGCTCTGGCACGAAAACAGCCATCTTTCGCCGCCTGGGCTTGCCGCTTCCGAGGATGGGCGCGAGGCCGAACGATCCCCGCTGTTGCCCGGCGTGGTGCAGCTCAACCGGGACCTGGGCGAATCCTATGTCAGCCATCTGCTGCGGGCCTTTGGCGGCCCCGGCGCGCTGCGCGGGCTGCGGGTGGTGCTGGACTGCGCCAACGGCGCGGCCTCCTACCTGGCGCCGGAGGTCTTTCGCCGCCTGGGCGCCGAGGTGGTGGCGCTCAACGTCTGGCCCAACGGCGTCAACATCAACGTCAACTGCGGCACCGAGGGGGATGGCCCCCAGCGCGCCGGCCTGGCCGTCACCGCGGCCATGGCCGACATCGGCTTCGTCTTCGACGGCGACGCGGACCGCTGCAAGTTCGTGGACGAGACCGGCATCGAGCGCGATGGCGACTACATCCTGGCCATCCTGGCGCGCGACCTGTTGGCCCAGGGCAAGCTGGCCGGCAACACCGTCGTCACCACCCAGATGGCCAACCTGGGGCTGGACCTGTCGCTGCGCGAGATCGGCGTACGGCTGGAACGCACCCAGGTGGGCGACAAGTGGGTGTCGCAGTGCATGCGCGATGGTGGCTTCGTTCTGGGCGGCGAGCAGTCGGGCCATATCATCCTCTTCGAGCACGGCCTGACCACCGGCGACGGGCTCTACACCGCGCTGCGCATGAGCCAGTTGTTGCTGGCCAGGCGCAGCAGCGGCCAGCATTTCTCCGACCTGGCCGGCCGTGTTTTGACCAAAGCGCCGCAGGTGCTGGTCAAGGCCAACGTGCCCGCCAAGCCGCCGCTGGCGGATCTGCCGGCCGTGCAGGCGCAGATCCGGCGTGCGCAGGAGACCCTGGGCGGCGACGCCCTGATCAACGTGCGCTATTCCGGCACCGAGCCGGTGGTGCGGGTGATGATCCAGGGCGCCGGCCAGACGCCGGAGGCGTTGCAGCATCAGGCGCAGGCGATCCTGCAGGCGGTCGATGCCAGCGTGAAACGTGATGCGTGATCGGAATGGTGCGAGGCGTGTGAGTCAATGTTGGTTGCAGGCAAACACGCGGTACCTTCAGAAGAAATCCTCCGGGTCACGCATCACGCATCACGTTTCACGCAACCATCCCATCCCTGTCAACGAGGACATCACACCATGACCCCCATCATCTTCGGCACCGACGGCTGGCGCGGGCGCGTCGGCGAGGATTACACCTTCGACAACGTGCGGCGCTGCGCGCAGGGCTTTGCCAGCTATCTGGCCGACATCTTCAAGCCGGCTGAGCTGGCGCGCGGCGTGGTGATCGGCCACGACAAGCGCTTTTCCGGCCGCGATTTCGCCCTGGCCGCGGCCGAGGTCATCGCCGGCAACGGCATCCCGGTGCATTTCTGCCAGGGGCCGACGCCGACGCCGGCCATCTCCTTCCAGGTGGTGCATCTCCAGGCGCTGGGCGCGATCAACATCACCGCCAGCCACAACCCGCCGCCCGACAACGGCTTCAAGGTGCGCGACCCTTCCGGCGGCGCGATCGCCCCGGAGCGGCTGAAGCAGATCGAGGCGCTGATCCCCGACAGCGTGGCCGGCGTGCGCCGCATCCCGGCCGAGCAGGCCGAAGCTGTGGGGCTGCTGCGCCCCTTCGACCCCAAGCCGGCCTACCTGGCCCGCATCCGCGCGCTGGTGGACGTGCAGCGCATCCAGGAGGCCGGGCTGAAGGTCGTCTACGACGCCATGTGGGGCAACGGCGCGGGCTGGCTGGATGAGCTGCTGGCCGGCGGCAAGACCCAGGTGACCGTCGTACATGGCGGGGCCAACCCCAACTTCCCTGAGATGGACCGCCCTGAGCCGATCCGGCCCAACGTGGACGCCGGCATGGCCGCGGTGCGGCAGGCCGGCGCGGACGTGGGCCTGATCACCGACGGCGACGCCGACCGCATGGGGCTGATCGACGAGCAGGGCGTGTTCATCGACCAACTGCGCGCCTACGCGCTGATGGCGCTCTACCTGCTCAAGATCAAGGGCGACCGGCGCCCCATCGTCAAGGCGCTTTCCACCACCGGCATGTTGGAGATCCTGGGCCAGAAATATGGCGCTGAGGTACACGAGGTGGGCGTGGGCTTCAAGTTCGTGGCCCCCAAGATGCTGGAGACCGGCGCCATGATCGGCGGCGAGGAGAGCGGCGGCTATGCCTTCGGCGACCATCTGCCTGAGCGCGATGGCATCCTGGGCTGCCTGCTCTTCCTCGATTTCATGGTGCAGACCGGCGAAAAGCCGTCGGAGCTGGTGGAGTTGCTCTTCGACGAGGTGGGCAACCACTACTACTACAGCCGCATCGACACCCGCTTCCCCGGCGAAAAGCGGCCGCTGGCCAAGGAACGGCTGGACGCGGCCCGGCCGGAGCAGATCGCCGGCATGCGCGTCGTCCGTTTCAGCGGCTACGACGGCTATAAATACTACACCGAGGATGGCGGCTTTCTGCTGATCCGCTTCAGCGGCACCGAGCCCATCGTGCGCGTCTACACCGAGACCACGCGCCAGGATCTGGTGCCGGCCATCCTCGATGCCGGGCTGGAGATCGCCGGCCTGAAATAGACATGTTCATCGACACCCACTGCCATCTCAACTTTCACCAGTTCGACGCGGATCGCGCCGAGGTGGTGCAGGCTGCGTTGGATGCGGGGGTCGGGATCATCATCAACCCGGCCGTGGACCTGGCCACCAGCCGGCAGGCCATCGAGCTGGCCGAGCGCTATCCGGGCGTCTACGCGCAGGTGGGCGTACACCCCAACGATTCGGCCGATTTCAGCGCCGCAACGCTGGCCGAGCTGGCCGAGCTGGCCCAGCACCCCAAGGTGGTGGCCATCGGCGAGATTGGCCTGGACTACTACTGGGAACGCGTGCCGCACGAACAGCAGCGCGCCGCCTTCGAGGGGCAGCTCGAGCTGGCCGCGCGGCTGGATCTGCCGGTGGTGCTGCACTGCCGCGATGCCCACGCCGATCTGCGCGGCATCCTGCGTGACTGGACCCCTGGCGCCCGGCGGCAGCGCCCGGCCCCGGCTGTTCTGGGCGTGCTGCACGCCTATTCCGGCGATCTGGCCATGGCCGAGGAGGCCTTTGGCTGGAACATGGTGCTCTCCTTCGGCGGGCCGCTGACCTTTCGCAACGCCAGGGAGCTGCACAGCCTGCTGGCCCTGCTGCCGCTGGAGCGTCTGATGCTGGAAACCGACGCGCCCTATCTGACGCCACACCCGCATCGCGGCCAGCGCAACGAGCCGGCCTACATTCCGCTGATCGCCCAGGGCCTGGCCGCGATCAAGGGCAGCGACGCGGCCACCGTGGGCCAGGCAACGACCGCGCTTGCCCACGCCGTATTTGCCAAGCTGGCAGTTGACAGACATAATTGACAATTGACAATTGACAATTGACAATTGACAATTGACAATTGTCAATTGACAAGAGGAGCGCAAGGACTTTGAGTAGCCATTCTGACGCGCTGGCGCTGGTGGCCGACGACATGCAGCGGGTCGATCTGAAAATGCAGGCGACCGGCGATATCTTCGCGCCCCTTTCCGGCGCCATCAACCTGCTGCTGGACAGCGGCGGCAAACGCCTGCGGCCGGCCTTGGCTATCCTGACCAGCAAGCTGTATGAGGCGGCCGACCATGAGGAGGTCGTCGCGCTGGCGGCCGCGGTGGAGATGTTGCACTCGGCCACCCTGGTACACGACGACGTGATCGATGGCTCGCTGCTGCGCCGCGGCCAGGCCACGCTCAACGCGTCCTGGAGCCAGGGCGCGACCATCCTGGCCGGCGACTTTGTCTTCGCCCGCGCGGCCTATTTCGCGGCCGAGACCAACAACATTCGCGTCATGAAGATCTTTTCCCAGACGCTGATGACCATCGTCGAGGGGGAGCTGCGCCAGCTCTACGCCCTGCGCAACTGGTCGCAGCCCAAGGATACCTACTACCAGCGCATCTACGGCAAGACCGCGGCGCTTTTTGCCGCGGCCACCGAGGCCGCGGCCGTGCTGGGCCATGCGCCGGAGAACGAGATCAGCCTCTTGCGCGACTATGGCTACAACGTCGGCATGGCCTTCCAGATCATGGATGACATTCTCGATTTCGTCGGCGATCCCGGCAAGGTGGGCAAGCCGGTGGGGGGCGATCTGCGCCAGGGCACGGTGACGCTGCCGGTCTTCCATTATCTGCAACTGCACCCGGAGGCGTTGCAGATCATGCAAGCCTCGGGCAATGGCCGTGACGGCAGCCTGCTGAGCCAGTTGATCAGCGACATCGCCCGGTCGCCGGCCATCGACGCCACCCGCCGCGAGGCGGTGCAGTTTATCGAGACGGCCAAGGCCTGCCTGGCCTCCTGGCCGCCTGGCCAGCACCGTCAGGCGCTGTTGGACCTGGCCGATTACGTGGTCGTGCGCAGCCTGTGATGGACCGTTCGCCTGACCTGTCGGTGGTCATCGTCAACTGGAATGTGCGGGAGCTGTTGCGTCGCTGCCTGGCGTCTGTCGCCGGCAGCGATGGCTTGTCGGTGACGGGTCTCGATACGCTGCGCTACTCGACCGGCGAGGGTCTCGAACCGCTGCGCTACTCGACCGACGAGGGCTGGACGGCGGAGGTTGTTGTGGTCGACAATGCCTCGACGGACGGCAGCGCGGCTATGTTGGCCGAGGACTATCCCTGGGTGCGCGTAGTCGCCAATCCTGACAACCGGGGCTTCACCCGCGCCAACAACCAGGGACTGGCCCTCAGCCGCGGCCGCTACCTGCTTTTGCTCAACCCCGACACTGAATTGGCCCCCGACGCGCTCAGCCAGATGCTGCGCTACGGCGAAAGGCAGCCGCAGGTTGGCATCATCGGCCCGCAGTTGCGCTACGGCGACGGCAGCTTGCAGTCCTCGCGCCGGCGCTTTCCGACCCTGGTCACTTTTTTCCTGGAGAGCACGGTGCTGCAACGTTGGTGGCCGCGCAACCGGGTGTTGACCCGCTACTACGCCCTGGACCTGCCCGACGACGCCGTCAGCCAGGTGGATTGGGTGGTGGGCGCCTGCATGTTGGTGCGCCGGGCTGTGCTGGACCAGATCGGCGACTTCGACGAGGGTTTCTTCATGTACTCCGAGGAGCTGGACCTCTGCCGTCGGGCCGTGGACGCCGGCTGGCAGGTGGTCTGGCTGCCGGCCGCGCTGGTCACGCACTACGAAGGCAAGTCCAGCGAGCAGGCGGTGGCCGCGCGTCACATCCGTTTCCACAGCTCACGGGTGCGCTACGTGCGAAAATACCACGGCCGGCTGGCCGCGGCCCTGGTGCGGAGCTTTTTGCTGCTGACCTTCGTCTATCAATGGCTGGAAGAGGGCGCCAAGTGGCTGGCCGGCTTCCTCCTGCCCAGCCAGCGCGACCGGCAGGCCATGCGCCGCGGCCGCATGGCCGCCTATGCCCAGGTGCTGCGCTCCGGCCTGCGCCCCACACCGGTTGACCCCAGCCGGCCGGCCTGATCGGCCGGCTGTACAGGTGGTGATTGCTTATGCGTGTGCTCTTCATAACCGGCGAATTTCCCCCCATGCAGGGTGGTGTGGGCGACTACACCTGGTCGTTGGGTCGCGCCCTGGCCGCGCGCGGCCTGGACGTGCATGTGCTGACCAGCGACGAGGCCGGCCCATCCTATCTGATGCCGGCGGGCGTGGACAACGTCTATTCTGACGTGCGGCGCTGGCGCTGGGGCCTGGCCCGCCAGGTGCGCCAGGTAGCCGCTGAGGTCCAGCCCGATGTGCTGCACATCCAGTATCAGTCGGCGGCCTTCGATCTGCACCCGGCCATCAACCTGCTGCCGGCCGCGCTGCGCGGCCGCGCCTGGCCGCGCCGGGTGGCGGTCACATTCCACGACCTGCGCACCCCCTACATCTTTCCCAAGGCGGGCCCCTTGCGCTGGCGCGCCAATCTGGCGCTGGCGACGCGCTCGGATGCGGTGATCGTCACCAACGCCGAGGACCTCAACCGGATGAGCGCGGTGCAGGCGCTGGCCGGCAAGCTGCACGAGGCGCCCATCGGCGCCAACATCCAGCCTGACCCGCCCGAAGGCTTTCAGCGCGATCTCCAGCGCGCCCGCTGGGGCGCGGGCCCCGACGACCTGCTGCTCTGCTATTTTGGCTTTCTCAACGAGAGCAAGGGGGGCGAGGAATTGATGGCGGCGCTGGCCCTGCTGGTGGAGAACAACATCCCCGCCCGGCTGTTGATGGTCGGCGGCCAGGTGGGCGCCAGCGACCCGACGAACCAGCGCTATTTGCAGCGTGTCCAGGCATTGTTGGAGGAGCGCGGCCTGAGCCAGCGGGTACACTGGACCGGCTTCACCGCCGCGGCCGAGGTGTCGGCCAACTTCTTCGCCTCGGACATCGCGATCCTGCCCTATCGGGACGGGGCCAGCTTCCGGCGCGGCAGCCTGATGGCCGCTATCGCTCACAGCCTGCCGGTGATCAGCACCCAGCCGGCGGTGGCCATCCCCGAGCTGCGCCAGGGCGAGAACATCTGGCTGACGCCGGCGCGTTCGCCTGAGGCGCTGGCCGCGGCCGCGACCCGGTTGTGGCAGGAGCCGGCCTTGCGCCGCCAGTTGAGCCAGGGCGCGCGCCAGTTGGCCGGCCAGTTCACCTGGGAGGCCATCGCCGGGCGTCACATCGAGATCTACCGTGAGCTTGCCTAGCGAATCTGCGCTCACGCCTGCACGGAAGCGATCGCGGGGGGCACGCTGGCGCGCGCGGCTGCGCAGGCACTGGGGCGCGTTGGCCGTGGGCGCGGTTTTCCTCGCGCTGACGCTCTATTACAACGCCAGCGTGCCGCTGTGGGAGTCGGACAACGAGTGGGCGCACTACCAGTATATCCGCTACATTGCCATGCAGCGCAGCCTGCCCGCGGCCGACAGCCAGATCCAGTTGACGCCCACCGGCGACCTGTGCAGCCCAACGACCGACGGGGGCTTCACCGCGGTGCATCAGTTCCGCCAGCCGCCGCTCTACTATCTGCTGGCTGCGCCGCTGTTGGCCGGCATCGATCTGCAGGCTGATCTGCCGCTGGTGACCAACCCGCACGTCCACACCCCGCACAGCCAGGGCGGCCTGAACGTGGCGGTGCATGGCCCCGGCGAGCGCTTTCCTTACCAGGGGACGGCCCTGGCGGTGCATCGCGTCCGGCTCTTCTCTGGGCTGATCGGCTTGACCGGCCTGGCTGCGGTCTATCTGAGCGGCCTGCTGCTCTTTCCGCAGCGGCGTTACCTGGCGCTGGCCATGATGGCGGTCAATGCCTTCATTCCCCAGTATGTTTTTTCTGCCGCCGTGGTCAACAACGACATTCTGGCCGGCGCGCTGGGGGCGTGGTGCATCTATTTTTGTCTGCTCTACCTGCTGCGGCGATCCAGCCCGCTGCTGCTGGCGTTGGCCGCGCTGGCGGCTGGCCTGGCCATCACCGCCAAATATACGGCCGTGATCCTGGCGCCGGTGGTGGCAACGGCGCTGGTGATCTCACTGGTGCGCAGTTGGCGGCACGATCGCCGGCGTTTCGTGCGCACGTCGGCCAGGACGCTGTTGGTGGTGGGGCTGGCCAGCGTGCCGCTGCTTTTTTGGCTGGCGCGCAACCGGGTGCTCTACGGCGCTCTCTTTGCCGGCTACGCCAATGTGACGGCCCGCTTCGTCGATCAATCGCTGGGCGGCAGAAGCTGGCAGGAGGCATGGCACGCCACCCGTTTCGCCCTGATGACCTTCTGGGGGCTGTTCGGCAACGACAACATCGCCCTGCCCACGGTTTTGGTCACCCTGCTGGCGGCTGTCTTTCTCCTCGGACTGGCCGGCGCGCTGCTGGTGTTGGCGCAGCGCAGCCAGCCGACCCGGCTGCGCGTGGCGGTCGCCGCGACGTTGGTGATCCTGGCCGCGGCCTGGCTGGTCAACTTCGTCAAGGCGGCCGGCACAGCCGAGCCGCGCGGCCGCTATTTTCTGCCCCTTTATGCGCTCATCAGCTTTTTGCTGGTGCTGGGCATCGATCGTCTGCTGCCGGCGCGCTGGCGGGTGTGGGGCGCGGCGCTGTTGCCCGGCTTCCTGTTGGCATTGAGCGTTGCGGTCCCTTTGCTGCTGCTGCGCCCGGCCTATGCCGCGCCGGCCGTGCAAGGCGACAGCGCCCTGCGCCCCGGTGAGCAACCGGTCAACGCCATCTTCGGCGATTTCGCCGAGCTGCTGGGCTATCGCATCGAGCCGCAGCGCCTGGGGCTATACGAGACGGCCGAGGTCACCCTGGTCTGGCGCGCGCTGCGCCAGACGGCCAACAACTACACTGTGGGCGTTCACCTGCTGGATGGCGCCGACACGGTACACGACAAACAGGCGCGCTTCCCCGGCAACGGCAACCGGGCCACCTCGCTGTGGCAGCCGGGCGATGTGCTGCGCGAGAAGTACGTGGTCGGGCTGGGGCCAGAGAGCCGGGCGAGCCTGCCCAGCCTGGGGCGCATCAAGGTGTCCATCTATTGCTATGCGCCGCCGGAGGATCAGATGCTGGAGGTGACTGACCGGGAAGGCAACAGCCTGGGCGACGCCGTTTACCTGGGACGTCTCAAGCTGGCCGATGCCAGCGCGCTGCCGCCGGCCGCCGCGCCGGCCCGGTATACCTTCGGCGATGAACTCGCCCTGGAGAGCGTCAGCTTTGCGCCCCAGGCTTTTCCGCTGGGAAATGAGATTGTCATCGACACGCAATGGCGGGCGCTGCGGCAGCCGGCCCACGATTACACCCTCTTCGTCCACCTGGTGGACGCGCACGGCGAGAACGTGGCGGCGTTTGACATCCCGTTGACCGGCGGGTATTATCCCAGCAGCCTGTGGGACGTGGGCGAGCTGGTGTCGCATGAGCATCGCCTGCCGGTGATGGGCGTGCTGTTGACCAGCGACATGTCCCTGCAACTGGGCCTGTACGATCCCGTATCGGGCGCGCGCCTGCCGGTGTTTGCCGCCGACGGAACGCAGCAGCCCGACGATGCGGTCATTCTCGCAACCTACGACCGCCTGGAACACTTCATCTACCTGCCCGCCGTGCAGCGCGGGCCGTGAAGCGTGAAGCGTGAAGCGTGAAACGTGAAGCGTGAAACGTGAAGCGTGAAGCGTGAAGCGTGAA
>JACSRL010000091.1 GCA_014879765.1 Anaerolinea sp.
GCACAAGTATCGATGGTCTTCCACCTGGACAAGTGCATTGGCTGCCACACGTGCAGCGTTGCCTGCAAGAACATCTGGACTGACCGCAAGGGCACCGAATATATGTGGTGGAACAACGTCGAGACCAAGCCCGGCACCGGCTACCCCACCCTGTGGGAAGACCAGGAGAAGTACAAGGGCGGCTGGGAACGCGACGACAAGGAGGAGATCCACCTCAAGCTGCACGGCCGCACGGGCGGGCTGGCCAACATCTTCTTCAACCCCAATCTGCCCACCATCGACGACTACTACGAGCCGTGGACCTACGACTACGAGGAGCTGTTCACAGCGCCGGAGGGCACCGATCAGCCCACCGCCCGCGCCATCTCCTTGATCACCGGCGAGTACATGGAGATCGAGGCCGGCCCCAACTGGGACGACGACTACGGCGGCTCGCCGGTCTACGCGGCCAACGACCCCAACCTGGAGGCGCTGACCGAGGAGGAGCGGGAGCAACTGGCCGAGGTGGAGCGGGTGGTCTTCTTCTACCTGCCGCGCATCTGCAATCACTGCCTCAACCCCGGCTGCGTGGCGGCCTGCCCGGCCGGCGCGGTCTACAAGCGCGGCGAGGACGGCATCGTCCTGCTCAGCCAGGAGAAATGCCGGGCCTGGCGCATGTGCATCTCCGGCTGCCCCTACAAGAAGACCTACTTCAACTGGTCCACCGGCAAATCGGAGAAGTGCATCCTCTGCTACCCGCGGCTGGAGAGCGGCCAGGCCCCCGCCTGCTTCCACTCCTGCGTCGGCCGCATCCGCTACCTGGGCGTGCTGCTCTACGACGCCGACCAGATCAAGGCCGCAGCCTCGGTGGCCGACGCCGACCTGGTGGAGGCGCAGCGGGCCATGATCCAGGACCCCTTCGACCCGGCCATCATCGCCGCGGCCAAGGCCAACGGCATCTCCGACGCCATGATCGACGCCGCGCAGAATTCCCCGGTCTACAAGTTCGTCAAGCAGTGGAAGCTGGCGCTGCCGCTGCACCCCAACTACCGCACCTTGCCCATGCTCTTCTACGTGCCGCCCATGTTGCCGGTGCTGGCCAAGATCAAGGATGGCGTCTACGACAACGCCCAGGCGGCCAGCGTCAGCCTGGCGCCGCTGCTCAGCTCGCTGGAGCAGGCGCGCATGCCGCTGCGCTACATGGCCAGCCTCTTCTCGGCCGGCAACGAAGCGGTGGTTACTGAGGTCTACCGCAAGCTGATCGCGGTGCGCATCGCGATGCGCGGCAAGACGGTGCAGGATGTCACCCAGGAGGAGGTGCAGGCTGCGCTGCAAGCGGGCGCGACCAACCAGGAGGAGGTGGAGGCCATCTACCGCCTGACCGCCCGCCCCACCTTCGAAGAGCGTTTCGTGATCCCGCCGCTGGCCCGCGAGGCCGCCATCGAGCGCACGCTGGACCCCTTCCAGCAAAAGCGCGAGGGTGGCTTCGGCTTCCGCAAGGCCCCGGCGCGAGGAGCATGACCATGAACCAGTCCCAGCATCGCCAGCTTTTCGGCCTCTTTGCCCAGCTTCTGGGCTATCCCAGCCACCGGCTGGCGGCCACGGCCGGCGAGGCCGCGGCCCTGGCCGGCCCCATCAGCCCCGAAGCGGCCGCGCACCTGCTGCGCTTCCAGGCCTTCGCCGCGCAGACGCCGCAGCCGCGCATCGAGGAGATCTACACCAGCGTCTTCGAGCTGGACGCCGCCTGTCACCCCTACGTCGGCTATCACCTCTTCGGCGAGTCCTACAAGCGCAGCGCGTTCATCCTCGGCCTGAAGGAGCGCTATCGGCCGCACGGGCTGGCCTATGGCGTGGAGCTGCCCGACCATCTGGCGGTGGTGCTGAGCTTTCTGGCCGTCAACCGCGACCTGTGCGAGGCCGAGGTGCTGATCGGCGAGGCGCTGCAGCCGGCGCTGCAGAAGCTGCTGGCCAGCAAGGAGGAGGAGCCGCCCGACCCCGCC
>JACSRL010000822.1 GCA_014879765.1 Anaerolinea sp.
CAGCTCGGCCATGCGTTGGATGAAGCGGGCGGCCGGCGCGCCGTCGATGATGTCATGGTCGAAGGTCACGGTGAGGCGCAGATGCGGCCGGTTGCGGAGCTCTCCATCCCGCAGCACCGGCTTCTCCTCGATGCCGCCCACTGTCACCGCCAATGAATGGCCCGCCAGGGGGATCCCCCAGCCGGACACCTGGCCGACCATGCCCACTGAGGTGACCAGCACCGTGCCGTTGAGCTGCTTCAGGGTGTTGGGCCGGGCCGCGGCCAGCCGCATCAGCCAGCGCCGGATCGGGCCGGGAACCAGCACGTACCAACGCAGCCATCGGCCCCATGCGGTGTCGCCCAGCTCTTTGGCCTGCAGCGCGCGGATCTCGCCGTGGATTTCCCTGACCGATTTGCGGTTGGCCGCCCGGATGACCGTCTGAAGCACCACGGGCTGACCGGCCTGGATGCGCTCCACCGGCAGCGATATATCCACCTCGTCGAACAGCACCAGCCGATTGCGCCAATCGCGATAGGCATGCACATGTTTGTCCTCGTCCACCGCCCTGGCGCAGCAGTAGACCACGAAGCCGGTGAACGAGATCGCCTCGCCGGTCTGCGCTTTGATCTCCGCGATGCGCGCACGCGCAGCGGTGATGTCCACCTCGATCAGGCCGTGGATGTTGTGCTTGCGCGCCGCCAGGCTCATGCCGTCGATGACGAGCTGGCGAAAGGGGCTGAACGGCTCGATGGAGCAGGGGGTGTCTGTCATGGTGCGGTCTCCTGGCGCGTGCAGAACGGCCGATATGAGAACAGGGTGAAACTACGGCACAGGGCGGCTCAAGCGGCGCTTCATTCCTGCAGGCTGGCGCGCAACGGGGGATGGGCGCTGAACCAGTGGGCCCAGGTCTCGGCGGAGACATCGAGCGGATGCCAGGCGGGCTGCCACGGCTGGGTTGGCAGGCGCTGAAAGCGCCCGATCTTCCTGGCCAGCAAACGGCCCGTCCAGAGCACAGCGTCATCGTCGGCAAGGATCGTCAGGCGCTGACCATCGGCCAGGCGTGCGATGCCCTCCGGCCGCCAGCCGGCCAGACGGCTATCACAGAAACGAGCGTCCTGGAAGATGCGCCAGAAATCGCCTTCCCACCCCTGTTCCCAGTATTCGTGGACCCAACCGTGCCGCACGGCGGATGGCTCGAAGGTCATGGCATCTTTCTTCATCACACGGGCCGGGGCATACCCCGCCGTTGGCTGTTAGACAAGCCGAGGGTTAATGTCACGCGCCCCTACGGGACGCGAGAGAACGGTGTGCATCGAGTCTCAATTCAGGCGTCCCTGCGGGACGCGGGTCTCTTCACCCGTCCGCGCGGCAGTCTCAGGGGGCGCTCAGGCGGCTGCGCACGTAGACGTTCTCGACGGTGTCGCCCGTGCGCCGATCGCTCCAGAGGGCATGGGGACGTCCGCCTACGTCGACGTCGAAGGCGGGAAACTTGACCTCGACCGCGCCCAGGTCGGTGACGAACTCCAGCGCGCTCCAGGTCAGGCCGCCGTCGGTCGAGAATTTGCCGGCGATGTCGGCGCAGCGGTTCGGGCTGGGGCAGGCAGGCGTCAGAAAGTCGCGTTCATCCTTCCAGAACAGCCAAAGCACGCCGTGCGGGTTGTCCAGCGCCCAGAAGGGAAAGCGGCTGTTGGCCTCGGACAGAGTGACCGCGGCGCTCCAGGTTCGTCCTTGATCGGTGGAGCGGCGGTAGTCGATCGCGGCATACGGCATCTGTGTGGTCATGACGCCCAGGTGGATGACGCCATGGGCGTCTACCGCGGCCTCCGGATCCCAGTCGCGCGCGGGGGTGGCGGCGCCGACGCGCTCGGTGAAGGTCTGTCCGCCGTCGGTCGAAACGGCCACGTAGGTGTCCCAGTCAGGGTTGGCCCGGTTGTCGCGCCAGGCGATGGCGATCAGGTTGCCGTCGGTCCCCTCGATGGTGAAACGGGGGAAAGC
>JACSRL010000353.1 GCA_014879765.1 Anaerolinea sp.
TCGGCCACGACCCGTGGAAAAACGACGATGCGGTGACCATCGGCGTGGTCCACGATCTGGTCCGCAACGGACACTGGCTGAGCCTCAGCCTGGCGGGCGCTCCCTACCCCGACGCGCCCCTGCACTATTGGGTGGCGGGAGCGACCAGCTACCTGTTTGCCTGGCTTTTGCCGCTACATGAAGCGACGCGACTGGCCAGCGGCGCGTTTACGCTCCTCGCCCTGACCTTCATCTATCTCGCGGCACGTGAACTGCACGGCCGCGAGCAAGCCCCGGCAGCGCCGCTGCTGCTGGCGGGCAGTATCGGCTTCCTGTTCCACGCCCACGAAGCGCAACCGATGCTGGCAACACTGACCGCGCACACCGCCGCCTACTGGGGCCTTGCCCAGCTCAACGGCCGGGCGCTGCGTGGCGCGTCTTGCTTCGGCGCCGCTCTCGGCCTCGGTTTCCTCGCCAACGGCCTGGCGGCAATGCTGCCGCTGTTACCCGTGGCCGCCTTTGCCGCCTGGCGCGCCGAAAACCGCCAGCGTGCTAGCGTGATGCTGCTTGGCTCGCTGCTCCTGGCGGCTCTGCTTGCCGGCGCCTGGCTAGGTGCCTTGCAAGGTGACGCACCCGATTTCCTGGCCGCTTTCTGGCAGGGCGAGCTGGCCGTGTTCGCGGACGGCAATCAGCCACTGCTCAATCTGACGCGCCTTTCCGGTTTGCTCCCCTGGTACGCATGGCCGGCGCTGCCCCTCGCTGGCTGGACACTGTGGGCCAAGCGCCGGCAATTGCGCGCGCTTCCTTTGGCCTTGCCGATTTTCGCTTTCCTGGTGACCCTGCTGGCCATCATCACCTACCTTGGCGCACGTAGCGCGACGGCCTTGCTGCTGCTGCCGCCGCTGGTTCTGCTCGCCGTCCCGGGCGTTTCATCGCTGCGCCGAGGTGCGGCGAACGCCTTCGACTGGTTCAACATGATCACCTTCAGCTTCTTTGCCATTCTGGCCTGGATTGGCTGGTCGGCACTGGTGTTCGGCTGGCCGGAGAGGCTGGGACAGCAGGCCCTTCGGCTCGAACCGGGCTTCGTCGGTCAGTTCAACTTGCTGGGCGTCAGCTTCGCTGTGCTCGGGACACTGATCTGGTGCTGGCTGATCGTCACCAGTCCACGCTCGCCGATGCGCGGCATCATGCACTGGATGGCCGGCCTGACCCTGTTCTGGCTGCTGATTGCGACCCTCTGGATGCCCTGGATCGATTACGGAAAAACCTACCGTCCGGTGTCGGCGGCGCTGGCCAAAGCACTACCCGAGAAGCGCGGGTGCATCGCCGGACTGAACCTTTCCGACTCCCTGCTCGCCTCGCTCGACTATTTTGACGGCATACGCACGCTGGCGCTGTCCAGCCCCGCCGGAAAGAAATGTGACCTGTTGCTGACCACGCATGCTGCGCCAGGCGCTGGCAACTGGCAAAAAGTGTGGGAGGGTGGACGGCCCGGTGATCGTCGCGATAACGAAAAGCTGCAGCTCTACCGGCGTCAAGCGAAGAAGACCGCCAACCGCCAACCAGGCGGCAATCAGCAGTAAGCTGCCGGCAGCGGCCTTCTCAAAGCCTGATGAAATGCTCGCGGTAGTATTTCAGCTCTTCGACAGACTCGCGGACATCCGCCAGCGCGGTGTGATCGGCCTTCTTGACAAAGCCTTTCGCCAGCTCGGGTTTCCAGCGCCGACACAGTTCCTTGAGGGTGCTGACATCGAGATTCCGGTAGTGGAACCAGGCCTCGAGCTGCGGCATGTACCTGACCATGAAGCGCCGGTCCTGACCGACGGAATTGCCGCACATCGGGCTGACCGACTGGCCAACGTACTCCTGCATGAAGGCCAGCGCGGCCGCTGCAACGGCCCCCTCGTCGAGCGCAGACGCCTTGACGCGAGCGATGAGGCCCGAGCGCGCGTGCGTTTTCTGGTTCCACTCGTCCATGGCTTCCAGGCAGGCGTC
>JACSRL010000823.1 GCA_014879765.1 Anaerolinea sp.
TGCGGCGTATCGAGACCCTCTGGCTTCCGCCGGTCGAGTAGCCGTCTGCGGCGTATCGAGACCCTCTGGGTTTCGATACGCTGGAATCGGCTGCCCTCATGCGAGTCGTGTACCCTCAACCCGCTACTCAACCCGCGAGTGGCCGCGCGTTCCCCTGCAACCTGCCCTATGCCATCTGCAACCCTTGACCCTATTCGCCTGGAAGTTTTCAAGCATCTCTTCGCCTCGGTGGCGGAGGAGATGGGCGTGGTGCTGCGGCGCACCAGCTATTCGCCCAACATCAAGGAACGACGCGATTTCTCCTGCGCGCTGTTCGACGCGAGCGGCCAGATGATCGCTCAGGCCGCGCACATCCCCGTCCACCTGGGCGCGATGCCCCTTTCGGTGCAGGCCGCCATCGACGCCCTGGAGCTGGGCCCAGGCGACGTGGCCATCCTCAACGATCCCTACCGCGGCGGCACCCACCTGCCCGACATCACCCTGGTGACGCCCATCTTCCTCTCCCTCACCTCCCCCTCCCCCGCGCCCTTCGCCTTCGCCGCCTGCCGCGCCCATCACGCCGACGTGGGGGGCATGTCGCCCGGCTCCATGCCCATCGCGCGTGAGCTGATCCAGGAGGGGGTGATCATCCCGCCCCTCAAGCTGGTGGAGGCCGGGCGGATCAACCAGGGGCTGCTGGAGCTGCTGCTGGCCAACGTGCGCACGCCGGAGGAGCGGCGAGGCGACCTGCACGCGCAACTGGCGGCCAACGCCAAGGGCAGCCAGCGGCTGGGGGAGCTGGCCGCCCGCTACGGCGCGGACGAGGTGCAAGGGGCCATGCAGGGGCTGGTGGACTACGCCGAGCGCATGACCCGCCGCCTGCTGGCTGGCCTGCCCAACGGCGTCTACCGCTTCACCGACCGGCTGGACGACGACGGCGTGGACCCGCAGCCGGCCGAGATCGCCGTGACTGTCGCCATCGACGGCGACGAGGTGCTGGTCGATTTCACCGGCACGTCGCCCCAGCGCCGCGGCAGCGTCAACGCGGTCTATGCCATCACCCTGTCGGCCACGCTCTACGTCTTTCGTTGCCTGCTGGGGGAGGATGCGCCCACCAACAGCGGCTGTCTGCGGCCCATTCGCGTCCTCGCGCCGGCCGGCACGCTGGTCAACGCGCGACCGCCCGCGCCCGTGGCCGGCGGCAACGTGGAGACCTCGCAGCGCATCACCGACGTGCTGCTGGGCGCGCTGGCCCAGGCCGCGCCCGACCGGGTGCCGGCTGCCAGCCAGGGCACCATGAACAACCTGACCATTGGAACATCCCGCGCGCAGCAAGGGATCGGCGGCTGGGATCCGGGACGCGGCCAGCCCTTCGCCTACTACGAGACCATCGCCGGCGGCATGGGCGGCCGGCCGGGCAAAGATGGCGCCGACGCGATCCACAGCCACATGACCAACACCCTCAATACCCCGGCCGAGGCGCTGGAATACGCCTACCCGCTGCGGGTGCGGCGCAGCGAAATCCGGCGCGGCTCCGGCGGCGCGGGCCGCTGGCGGGGCGGCGACGGCGTGCGCCGTGACATCGAGCTGCTGGTCGATGCGCAGGTGACGCTGCTGACCGAACGGCGCATCTTCGCGCCCTACGGCCTGGCCGGCGGTGCGTCGGGTCAGCCGGGCCGCAACGTGTTGCTGCGCGGCCAGGAGGAGCAGGAATTGCCCGGCAAGACCACGCTGCTGGCAGAGGCCGGCGACGTGATCAGCGTGCAGACACCCGGCGGGGGCGGCTGGGGCGCGCCCGCTTGACGCGGGTGCATCCAAAATGAGTTGACGTCCCAGACTTCCGAAGTCTCGCTAGTTCACAAAAACGCTCCCTGGCAGCAGGGAGCGTTCTCGTTTTTTTCTTGTAACTGCTCAGCCGGCGGGCCAAACGTTGGTTGAGTAGCCGTCTGCGGCGTATCGAAACCAACGTTTG
>JACSRL010000825.1 GCA_014879765.1 Anaerolinea sp.
TTGTTGGCCACCGGCACCAACTGCTTGGCGCTGGTATAGGTCAACGGATAGAGCCGCGACCCCTTGCCGCCGCTTAAGATGAGACCTTTCATGTGTGTTGTGGTTTCCTTTTATACTCTGGCTGCCTGCGTAACTCGTAACGAGTAACTCGTAACCGGAAAGGCGTGTGTGTCATGTGATGCGTGACGAGTAATGCGCAATCAGAGGGGTGTGTGTGCGATCCGGGTGTGGGTCATGTAACCTGTAACGAGCAACTCGTAACCGGAGAGGTGTGTGCGATCCGATCACGTTTCACGTTTCACGTTTCACGTTTCACTCGTCACGCCCCACGCAACTCAGAAACAATTCCCATCCTCGCACACTCCGGGTTACGAGTTACGCATTACGGATTACGTAGCCCCGTCGGCCACGTTGTTCAACACCACCCCAACGATGTGGGCGTTGACCTTCTCCAGCGCCTCTTTGGCGCGGCGGGCGCTGTCGCGCTTGGTCTGGCCGGCGTTGAGCACCAGGATCACCCCATCGACCTTGGTGGCCAGCACCGAGGCGTCGGCCACGGCCGCGGCCGGCGGCGCGTCCACCAACACCAGATCAGCCTGCTCAGCCAGCTCGGCCATGATCTCATCCAGCCGGCGCGCGGCCAGCACCTGCGATGGGCTGACCGGCAGCGGCCCGCTGGTCAGGATCTGAAGCCCGGGTGTCTCGCTGCTGGCCTGCAAGGCCGCCGCGACTGTCTGCTTGCCGGCAACCACGCTGGTCAAGCCGCCATCGTTGCGCAGGCCAAACAGCTCATGCTGCTGCGGCTGGCGCAGGTCACAGTCCATCAGGACAACCCGCTGCCCCATCTGCGCGGCCACCACGGCCAGATTGGCCAGGGTCAGCGACTTGCCCTCGCCCGACCCGGCCGAGGTCGCCAGCAGCTTGTGCAGCGGCTGCTCCTGACTGGAAAAGGACAGGTTGATGTAGAGCGAACGATAGGCCTCAGCCACGCTCGAACGCGGGTCGGTCAGAGTGATCAACTGTTGGGTCATGATAAACCTTTGGCGGTAGTTGTTGCTCAGCCAGTCGTTCAGAAACCGGGTTTTTCGCGTGCAAAACCTGGCTTCTAATGTCTCCGGCAGTCCCCACGGGGGCTGCCGCCATCTATGCGGCTGGCGTGGGTGCAGTCTTCTGGCCGCGCTTGGCGCCGCGCGCCGGCTGGCTGGCCTCGGCAGGGATCGTCCCCAGCACAGCCACTCCCAGGCTGCGCTCCACCGCGGCCGGCGTGCGCAGGATGTCCGCCTCCAGCCATTCCAGGGCAAAGACGATCAACAAACCGAGCAGCGCGCCCAGCACCAGGCCGGCGATGGCGTTCAGCAGCGGCTTGGGCTTGAACAGCGGCGCGTCGATGATGTCATCCACCAGCTTGACCTCGATGCGATCGGCCTTGTCCTGCTGCTGGTAATAGGCGTTGCGTTCGTCGATGAATTGATTGGCAAAGGCCATGGCGATGGTGACCGCCACGGCCGGCTCTTGATCCTCGGCCGCGATCTCGATCAGAAACTGGTCGCCCACCGGGTTGACCTCCACCTTGCTCAGCAGGTCGTAGGTGGACATGTCCAGGTGGGCCCGGTCGATGACCTGCCGGGCCGTCTTGTGCGTCTTGATGTTGACGGCGAAGTTGCGCAGCAAGTCTTTGGCCGTGTTGCCCAGGCCCCAGTCAGGCCGGGCCGGCATGACGCTCACCGACACCTTCGCCTTGTAGACCGGCGTTTGCACCCGGCTGATGCCAAAGGCCAGTCCGGCCGCCAACAGCGCCAGCACGACAATGATCCAGCCGCGCTTGCGCAGAATCTTCAGGTAATCACGTATCTCCATAGTCTGTCTCCATTCATTCCGTCGGGGTAACTGCTCAGCCACAGGTGCCAGGCACTTGAATCTGCGTTTGCAGCAACGTCGTCGGAGGTAATTC
>JACSRL010000132.1 GCA_014879765.1 Anaerolinea sp.
GGCCGGTCTCCGACCGTGCCCCCACATTTTCACCGCTCGGGCCGGTCTCCGACCGTGCCCCCACATTTTTACCGCTCGGGCCGGTCTCCGACCGTGCCCCGCGCCGCCACAGCGCCCATGCCGCCAGCGCCAACAGCCCCAGCGCCGTCAATCCGCTCACCAGCAGCCCACCCTGCTCGGCCGGCGTGCTGCCGTAGCGCAGCGCCAGCCGGTGCTCGCCGGCCGGGAGCGCCACCTGCGCCAGGCCGCTGCCCGGCTGCGGCCGCACCGTCGCCGGCGCGCCGTCCAGCGTAGCCTGCCAGCGCGGGTAGTAGAGCAGGTGCAGGGTGATGGTCAACGGCTCGGCCGCGGCCAGTTCCAGATCCCAGGCGTCGCTGCTGGCCACAGCCGAACGCACCTGCACCGCGGCCGGCGGGTCGGCCAGCGGCCGCTGCTGGGGGTCGAAATCGGGCCCCAGCTTGGCCAGCCGCGCGTCGTCGTAGGCCAGCGTGCTCCAGCGCGGCTCGAACTCGCCGAACGCGGTCAGCGCGCGGCCGCCGGTGGCGATCTCAGCCGCGCGCACGTCGGCCAGGCTGACGCGGCTGCCGAAATCGACATAACGCAGTTGTAGCTCCACGTAGAGCGCGGGGATGGCCGCAGCCACTAACACCACGCCCAGGGCCAGGGCTGCCGCCATCTGGCGGCGGGCCGGCAGCAGACAGATCAACAAGCCGGCCGTGACGGCCATGAACAGCGCCTGCAGGCCCATCAGCCGCGTGCGATACTGCACCCGGTAAAGCAGCGGCTCCAGCGCCCGCCACAGCGGATCAGACGCGCTGGTGAGCATCCAGGTCAGGAAAAGACCCGCGCCGGCCGCCAGCGCCAACGTCACCGCCAACTCCCGCCGCCCTTGCCGCCAGGCGAGCCATGCGCCGGGCAGCCCCAACGCCAGCAGCGCGGCGTGCAGCAGCCCCATGCGCACCCCCGTCTGGTTGGCGTCGCGCAGGGTGTCGTAGACCGCCGGCGGCGCCAGCAGGCGATCCAGCGGCAGCGCGCCGGTGAGCGGATTGCCCTCCGGCGTGCCGAAATTGCGCTCCACATGGACCCAGGCCTGTTCGGTGGCCATGGGCGCCCAGACCACGGCGGTGAGCAACACGCCAGCCAGCAGCGCCAGCAGCGGCGCGGCCGTGCGGTAGCGCCAGGCCAGCCCCGCGGCCAGCAGCGCGGCAAAGGGCGCCAACAGCAGCGGCGCCAGCACGTGGCCCAGGATGGCCATGCTCCACAGCGCGGTGGCCAGCAGGAAGCGGCCCGCGGCCGGCCGCCGGGCCAGCCAGAGCAGCGACCAGAGCACCCACGGGTAGAGGAACATGCTGTAGGCCTCGTTGCTGCCCCGTTCCAGCGCGTTGCGCAGCACGTAGGGCGCGTAGAGAAAGGCCACAGCCGCCACAAAGGCCGGCCAGCGCCGCCCCGTCAGCTCCAGCGTCAGCAGAAAGGCCCCCAGCATGGCCGCCAGCAGCCCCGCGGCCATCAACAGCCGCCAGCCCATGGGGTGGGGGATGCCCAGGCGGAAGAGGCCATCGAGCAGCGCGTAGGGCAACGGCCCCTGGAAGGTGAAAAGCGGGCTGCCCAGCCCCCAGTGCAGCGATTGCGTCCAGCGGGGCAGCAGCGCGCCGTCGCTGACGGCCTGCGAATAGGCCACGGCGCGCAGCACGTGCTCGGCCGACGCGTCGTAGGCGTAGGCCGCGATGTGGTAGATCAGGGCAGTCGCTACGGCGGCGGCCGCGAAAAGCAGCAGCAGCCACCACCAGCGCAGTTCATGGCGTAGGTTCATGCGGTGGGGGAGCATACCACCGAAGCGCGCGGCAAGTCAAAACCGGGCCGGGGCAGTGCGCACCCGTCGATTTCGATACGGCGGCCTACTCAATCGACGGGTGCGCGGCCGTCGATTTCGATACGGCGGCCT
>JACSRL010000827.1 GCA_014879765.1 Anaerolinea sp.
CGAGGCGGGCGCGGCCAGCGCCGCCCCTTGATCCGCCCGGCGTCCCGCCGAGGCGGGCGCGGCCAGCGCGATCAGCAGCAGCGCCAGAACGCCAAGCGACAGCCAACGATGCAATTTCAGTGCGCTCATGCGTGTGCGAATTCTCCTGGTGCGCGCCCGATGGCAGGTATGACTCAACGCCGGCTATTGTACCACGGGTAGCGCGGAGAGCCAACCGGCGCGGGGCCAGATGCAGCGGCTGTGGCCCGGCCAGGCAGGCAGCAGCCGCCTGAATTTGACTTCTCACCCCAGTTGCACTATAATCCGGCCCGTGTTTCTTACCAGGCGCTCCCATGCACCATCAACGCTGGGGGCGCCGTGTTCGGTTCGGGGCGCCGTGACCCACGGGGCTCAGTTGAAACCAATCCAAACGCACCTGAAAATCGAAAGCTCTGGCGGCAGATCGAAGCACGACACCAGCTCGTCAGACTTGCGATTTCTCATGGACACCAATTTAGCACAAGGCGGCAGCAATTAGCAGCAAAACACATCGCGTCAACGAGCGGATCAAGGCGCCCCAGTTGAGAGTCATCGGCGATGACGGCCGGCAGTTGGGCGTCATGACACGCGCTGAAGCCCTGGCTATGGCGCGCGAGCTGAACACTGATCTGGTTGAGGTTGCACCCCAAGCGGATCCCCCTGTCTGTCGTCTGATGGACTTCGGCAAGTTCCAATACGAGCGTGCAAAGAAAGAGCGCGAAGCTCGTAAGGCGCAGAAGGAAGTCGAAGTCAAAGAGATCCGTCTGCGGCCCAAGACCGGCGAGCACGACATCGAGGTGGTACTGCGCCGGGCGCGCAAGTTCCTGCAAGATGGATCCAAAGTCAAGGCGCGCGTCCGCTTCCGCGGGCGCGAGATCACCCACCCGGAAGTGGCAGAAGAGCTTCTGCAACGGGTGGCCCACGACCTGGAAGACGTGGCGGATGTCGAAAAGGCGCCCGGCATGGAGGGTCGCAGCCTGTTGATGATCCTGATACCCAAGGGCGCCAAGCCCTGATCTGGGCAACCGGCGTGCTGGCTGTGAAGCTAAGCAAAAAGGCGCGGGGGACCGTGCCTTTTTTCCTGGCCTGAACCGATGACCGGCGCTGCACCGAGACCCGCATTTTTCGAGGAGAAGTTCCCTGTGCCTAAAATCAAAACGCACAAATCGACCGCCAAGCGCTTCAGATATTCCAGCACGGGCAAACTGATGCGCATGCGCCAGGGCAAGGGCCACCTGCGCCGCAAGAAGTCGCCGTCGGTCAAGGCTACCTACAGCTACGCCCACGTGACCGAGAGCGCCGGGGCTCGCCGCCGTGTCAAGCGGCTGGCGCCCACTTTGGAATAGCCAGGATCACTGCGCCACCGTTGCAGGATTCTATTGAAAGAGGCAGAGCAAAATGACGCGAGTAAAACGAGGCGTAACCGGTCGCAACCGCCATCGCAAAGTTCTCAACCTGACCAAGGGGCAGAAGGGCTCCAAGCACCTGCTCTTCCGCCGCGCCAACGAGGCGATGCTCAAGTCGCTGTGGTATGCGCACCGTGACCGCCGCAACCGCAAGCGCGACTTCCGCCGCCTGTGGATCGCACGCATCAACGCGGCCGCGCGGCTGAACGACACCAGCTACAGCCGGCTGATGCACGGGCTGAAGCAGGCCAACGTGGCGCTGGATCGCAAGGTGCTGGCCGACATCGCGGTGCGCGATGCCGCCGCCTTCACCCAGATCAGCGACCTGGCGCGCAGCGCGGCCTGAGCCGCCGGCCTTCTGGACGCTTGAACAGCGCCGGGCTTCTCCATAGAGAGGCCCGGCGCTGTTTTTGTTGCCGCACTCGAACATGCGCCGCCATGACTCGGCGCGAAATATTGTTGCACAAAGCGTTGAAGTGATGTATGATGAGCCAACATCTGTCACTGCTCGCATTGTC
>JACSRL010000388.1 GCA_014879765.1 Anaerolinea sp.
GCGCGACAACGGCACGACCGTGCGCAAGTACTACTACGCCGGAGCCGTCCGGGTCGCGATGCGCACCGGTGGCAACACGTTCTACTTGCTCAACGACCATCTGACCTCCACCGCCATCACGACCAACTCGAGTGGTGTGCGCCAGACCGAGCTGCGCTAGTGCGCAGCCTCCCGGGGGCCGCAGGCCGGAGTGGACTACGCCTATGGCGGCACGCGCTATGCCGCCATAGGGCGGGACGATGGTGGCAGCCTCGCCGTACCGGACAAGAAGTTGATAGACGCGCGCGGCGCGATAAACTGAGCGATTTACAGATCCGGCAGCAGCCCCAGCCCGCGCAACATGCCGGCCACGTCCCAGATGGTCAGCGTCGCAACAACCTGGCCATCGCGCAGCACCAGGCGATTGACGCCCCGCGTCTCCACCCGCCGGCCGCTGGCCGGGATGTTCAGAATCGGCCCCTGATGGGTGCCGCGCGCGGTCCAGAAGAGCGCCACGCGCGCGCCGGTCACAATCACGTCGTCCGGTGTGATCTCCAGGTCGGGAAATGCCCGGTAGTAGGCCGCGAACATGCCCTGCACCCCCAGCCGGCCGCTGAGCGGCTGGGCGATGGCCACATCCAGGATGTGACAGTCCTCGCTGTAGCCCTGGGCCACCAGCTCAGGATCGTGGGAATTCCACGTGGCTACCAGTTGAGTGATCAATGCCAGAGTTTGTTGGGACATAGTCGGTCTCCACAAGACACGCTGATCTGCTTATAGGCCAGTGTAGCCCATGAATGCGCCGGCGTCCAGATCAAAAGGCGCTCATTTCCTGCTCAGTTGTCGAAGCCGCCCAGCTCGATCTGCCAGAGTATTTCGCCGATGCGCGCCATGCCCGACTTCAGGTGGCGACGATAGGAGCTGAACGGCACGTCCAACAGCTCGGCGGCCTGTTCCTGAGTGGCGGCCGGCTGGATGTAGGTGTGATAGACCGCGCGGCTGAACTTGTTTTCCTTGGGCGACGCGCCCATTTGCTCGGTGGCATCCTTGAGCAGGCTGCGCAGCGCGGCGACCCGGCCAGCTTCGCCAATCTCGCGGCCGGCCCGTTCGCCGACCATGCGCGAGCGCAGCAGCGCATTGCCGCGCAGCACGTCCGGCCGGGTATAGTCGCGCAGAGCGTTCTCTACCAGCCCCATGAACTCAGCCTGGCTGAGCGCCGCCACGGCCGGCATGGGCGACGGCCTGACCGCCTCAGGCGACGCGGCGATCTCGCGCTGGCCCAGCAGCTCCAGCCAGGCCAACGCCGGCGTCGCGCGCCAGTCGTGGCCGTAGACGCCGAACGACCGGCCGCCGACCTGGAAGTCGAGCTCTTCCATGCGCGCCAGGTCCGCATAGGCAAAGACCGGCTGCCAGAAGTGCGGATCGGTGCAGGCGTAGAAGGTGTGGGCCAGGCCAGGTGTGAAGTAATGGCGCACCATGTTGATGAAAATCACGCTCTGGATCGGAGACACAGCCTGATGGGTGTCGGCGGCCAACCAGAAGCGGAAATAGGCGGCGGTTTCACCGCTGCGCAGCGGCGCGTTGCGGCGCAGGAAATCTGCCGCGGCAGCCATCGCCGGATCCACCGCCAGGTCCTGCGGCGCGGCGCGCTCGATGGCCAGCGTAGCCATGAAGCCCGCCGCCAGATCTGCGCTGTCGCGGAATACGATAGCGCTTTCCGGCTGGCGCGCCAGCCAATAGCGCGCCAGTTCAGCCGACTCCAGCCCTTCATGGCGTTCCACCATGGCGACCAGCGTCTCCACATCGGAAGCGCGCAGCCGGTCGGGCACAGTGCGCCCGCTGGCCTGCCACTCGAAAAAGGGCCGCACGGCCGGATTGTCGCGGTGCAGGTAGACGAAATCGAACAAGGCCAGTTGTTGCTCGGCCCCGCGGCTTTCGTGCAGACGGCGGGTGTAGTGGACGCGCGCCCGGCGGTGCAGCTCGGCATACCAGCCGGGGTTGCGCCAGCGCAGGTCAACGGTCAGCGCCTCGCGCGCCACATCGTGCGGGAAAAGACCCCCTGGCCGCGTCTCGACAAAGGTCAGCTCGCGCAGCCACTGGAACAGATCGTGCGCGTCGGCCACCGTCAACAGCTCGGCCAACAGTTCCTCGGTAGTCACCCGCACCAGCGCGCAGGCCTCCAGCGCGGCGCGATGGGCCGGTCCCGGCGCACGCTGCAAAAACTGCTCCAGCAGCAACTTGACCACATCGGGCGCCTCCAGCGGCTTGAAGTGAAAGCCAGGGCGTTGATCGTAGAGATCGGCCACCAGCGACAGCGCCAGCGGGTAGCTGTGGGTGAAATCCAGCACGGCCGGCGCGTCCTCGGCCGGCACGTTGCGCTGGGCCAGGTAGCGGCGGCCCTCCTCCGGCGTCAGATTGCGCAGCGTCAGGCTGCGCATCAGCGACTGCCAGCCGGGATCGGCGCGCCAGGCAGGCGCGGGGGGCAGGCGTCCCGCCAGCACCGTCAACACCCGCTCAGGCAGTTGGGGCAGAAACTGGTCGCGCAGCCAGCCCTCCAGCGGCGCCAGCAGCTCGCAGGTGTCCACCAGCAGCAGGCCGCGGCCGCGTTGGGCGATGGCCTCGGCCGCGGGCTGGGCCGGGTCGCCGCCCAGCGCCTGCGCCAGGCTGGCCTGGAACGCGGCCGGCGTTGGCTCGAAATTGCGCGCATCCAGGCGCCAGACGGCCGCGCCGGCCTGCTCGGCCAACTGGCTGAACTGGCCCAGCAGGCTGGTCTTGCCCACGCCGCCGGGGCCATGCACCAAGAGCAGGTAGAAGGGCAGCTCGTCCGCGTCCAGCGCCGACTGAAAGAGGGCCAGCTCGGCGGCGCGGCCGATGAAGCGGTTGTGGCGGGCAGCGCTCAGGCGATCTGCAAGACGTGGCATGGCGATCACCTCAAACCAAACCAGACATGGGACGAATGGGGGCAGCAGGCAGATTATAGCCCATTTTTAAGATCGCGCAATCGACGTTGCAACGCTTGACTTCAGTCGGGCATACCGGTATACTGTACCGTCGGAGTCGATCTTATGCCTGTGAATCCCCTGAACCCCATGGTCGTGCAGAGCGACCACACCGTGCTGCTGGAGGTGAACAACCCCCAGTACGCCGAGGCGCGCGATGCGTTGGCGCGCTTTGCTGAGCTGGAGAAGAGCCCGGAGCACATCCACACCTACCGGCTTTCGCCGCTCTCCCTGTGGAACGCCGCGGCCAGCGGGCTGAACGCCGAAAGCATCGTCGAAAGCCTGACACGCTACAGCAAATACGACGTGCCCGGCAACATCCAGGCCGACGTGCGCGACTACGTCAGCCGCTTTGGCCGGCTCAAGCTGCGCGCCGGCGGCGCGGGGGAGCTGCTGCTCTCCTCCGACGATCCCCTGTTGATGCTGGAGGTCACCCGCAATCGCAAGGTGCGCCAGTTCATTCGCGAGGAGATCGACCGGCGCACCGTGCGGGTGGACCCCGCGCTGCGCGGCCACATCAAGAAGGCGCTGGTCGATATCGGCTTCCCGGCCGAAGACCTGGCCGGCTATGTGGATGGCGCCGCGTTGCCGCTGCATCTGCTGGCCCTGATGCGCGCCAACGAGCAGCCCTTTGCCCTGCGCCATTACCAGCAGGACGCGGTGGAGATCTTTCACGCCCAGGGCACGGCGCGCGGCGGCTCCGGCGTGATCGTGCTGCCCTGCGGCGCGGGCAAGACTCTGGTGGGAATGGGGGTGATGGAGAAGTTGCAGACCAACACCCTGATCCTGACCACCAACACCGTGGCCGTGCGCCAGTGGATGAACGAGCTGCACGACAAGACCAGCCTCAACCCGGCCGAGATCGGCGAATACACCGGCGACGTCAAAGAGATCAGGCCGGTCACCGTCACCACCTACCAGATTTTGACCTATCGCGAGCGGCGCAAGCGGGGCGCCAGCGGCGAAAACGGGTTCGACGAGTTCCTGGGCGATGGCGACGATCTGAGCCAGCCGCTCACGCCGGGCAGCTTCCCCCATTTCGGCCTTTTTCGTGAGCGCAACTGGGGGCTGGTGATCTACGACGAGGTGCATTTGCTGCCCGCGCCCGTCTTCCGCATGACGGCCGAGCTGCAGGCCCGCCGCCGGCTGGGCTTGACCGCCACCCTGGTGCGGGAGGATGGCAAAGAGGATCACGTCTTCGCCCTGATCGGCCCCAAGAAATACGACGTGCCCTGGAAGGACCTGGAGCGGCAGGGCTGGATCGCCACCGCCCACTGCCATGAGATCCGGCTGGACATGGCGCCGGGGCAGCGTCTGAGCTATGCCATGGCTGGCGCCCGCGAGCAGTCGGTGTTGGCGGCCACCGATCCGGCCAAGCTGCCCGTGGTGGAGCAGCTCGTCGCCAAGCATCCTGACGACCAGGTGCTGGTGATCGGCACCTACCTGGACCAGCTCGAGGCCGCGGCCGCGCTGCTGGATGCGCCGCTGTTGACCGGCAAGACCCCCACCAAGGAGCGGCAGAAGCTCTATCAGCAGATGCGCGAGGGGACGCTGCGCCGGCTGGTGGTCTCCAAGGTGGCCAACTTCGCCGTGGACCTGCCCGATGTCAGCGTGGCCATCGAGATCAGCGGCACCTTTGGCTCGCGCCAGGAGGAGGCGCAGCGGCTGGGCCGTGTGCTGCGCCCCAAGCGCGACGGACGGCCGGCCCATTTCTACGCTATCGTCATGCGCGACACCAAGGATCAGGACTTCGGCGCCAAGCGGCAGATGTTTCTCACCGAGCAGGGCTACAAATACGAGATCCTCTACCGCGACGATCTGCCCAACTACGACCCGGAGCGTGACCATGCCGCCTGGTGACAGCCCACAGACCCCCGTCCGTCCGGTGGAGACGCCGTTGCTGAGCGAGCTGCAAGGATATCTGGAGGATACCACCGCGCAGACGTTGCGCCAGGTGGCGCGGCAGTGGGGCTGGCCGCTCAAGGGCACGGCCAAAGCCGATCTGGTCGACCAGATGTTGAACTATCTGGCCGACGCGACGCGCATGGCCGAGGCGATCAAGACCCTGTCCGACGAGGATCTGGCCGTGTTATGCTGGTTGGCCGCGCTGGGAAACGGCAACAGCAGCAGCAGGCAGGTGCGCGGCGCGTCGCTGGTGGGCAGCGGCATCCGCCTGGCGAAAAAAGTCATCGAGGCCTCGATCACCAGCCTGATTGAACGCGGGCTGCTCTTCTACAGCGAGTACCGGGGTATTCGTCTGCCAGATATCTATCGACAGTGGCTGCCGCTGCCGAACACCTCCAGGCTGCTGGTCGCCGCGCCCGACCGCGTGCAGCCCTCCGCCTGCCCCACCCTGGCGGCAGTGACCCGTCAAACGCAGCTCCTGGTGAGCGCAGTGACCGCAGAGCGACCGCTGGCGACGGTGCAGTCCCGCACGGGAGCCGGCAGCCTGAGCGGCCGAGCGCGCAAAGTCGACCCGCGGCGGCCGAGCCTGGTTGCCGTCGACACGCTGGCCCGTTGGGGCTTTGGCACAGCGGCCGAACAGAATCAGGCGCGCTTTCTGCTGGATCTGTTGGTCACCGCCAAGGTGCTGCGCCTCAGCGTTCGAGAGGATCGCACCTTGCTGGTCCCCGCTGACCCACCCGACCAGGCCTGGGAGGTCGCCACGGCTATCGAGCGGCTGGCGCGTCTGCGCCAGACCTATCTGATCCCGCCGCACGTGGCTGCGAACCGGATGCTTTCCTGGAGCGAGATGGACATGGTGTTTGGCCAGAATGAGGGCGACAATCTCGTGGCGGTCGGCGGCTATGCCTCGTCGGAGCAACTGGTGCAGCAGCTTCAGGTCGTGGGCATCTGGTTGTGCGGGCTGCTCGTCCATCTGCAGGCCGACGCGTGGGTTAGCTTCGATCAGTTCTGCCGGCTGGTCTATGAGACGCAGCGCAATCTGTTGGCTGCCAGCTCAGCCCTGATGGGTTGGAGTTGGACGGTGCAGGAGACCACGGCGGATCCCATGCAGATGCCCTACGAGACGTGGATGGAAAGCTACGGGCGCATCGTCGAGGCCTGGCTGACCGGACCGGCCAGTTGGCTGCTGCTGGTGCAGCTCAGCGAGGCCGGCGGCCGGCCGGTGGCTTTTCGCCGGCCGACGATGGTGGAGGCCGGCGAGGCGTATCAGGCGCCGCCCGGATCGCTGCGTTTCATGGCCGACGGCACGATCGGGCTGACCAACGACTGGCGCGCCAACGAGCTGCGCCGCCTGCTGCGTTTCATCAGCGTCGAGGCGGCGCGCGACGCCTCGACAACGCTGTTGCGTCTGGACAACAGCGTCTTTCGCAGCGCCTTGCAGGCCGGCCAGGATGTGGCCAGCCTGGGCGCAGCCTTCGCAGCCGCCGGCTTCCCCCTCTCCCCAGCGGTGCAGGAGACGCTGCAAACCTGGCAGGACCGCGCCGGCCGCTACCAGCTTTATGAGCAGATGACCGTGCTGGAGTTCGGCGAGGATGTGCTGCCGGAGGAGCTGCGCGCCATCAGCCGGCTGACCGGCGCTGAATACTACCAGCCCGCGCCGCGCTGCCTGGTCTTCCCCGACCCTCAGGTGATGCTCGGCCTGGTCGATGAGCTGCGCCGGCGCGGCTACACGCCACAGGTGCTGTCATGACGCCGCCACAACTGGCCACGGCCCTGAACGATTTCGGCGCCAACGAGCTGGGAGAGATCCTGTCCACGGCTGGCGTCGGAACCTTGCCCAAGTCCAAGACAGACAAGGTGCAGGCCTGGCTAAAGCTGGTGGGCGATCCTCGCCGCATCCAGCGCGCCCTGGCCCAGTTGACGCCGGCCAGCCGCCGCGCTTTGGAACTGCTCCAGACCCAGGGCGAGGAAATCGCCATCGAACGCTACCGCAGCCTGCTGATGCGCGTCGAGGTTGTGTCGTCCAAGCTCGATGATCCCTACAGCAGCCTCTACTATCGTACCTCTGCTCAGCCCGCGGCCAAGGCGGATCCGAGCCTGCCGCAGTTTGCCGCGGTGATCAAAGAGCTGCTGCTGGCGGGGCTGATCTGGACCCATACCCTGCACGAAGGCCAGTCTGCCAACGCCAAGATCGGCTTCAACGGCGGGCGTTACATCTACATTCCGGCCGAGGTGGCGCCGCATCTGCCCCCGCCGCCGATCAAGGAGTGGCCCGCGCCGCAGGTGGCTCAGGCGCTGGAGAGCTCAGCGCGCACCTGCCAGCGCGATCTGTATCTGGTCTGGAGCGCCGCGCGCGAGGCGCCTTTGCGGCTCACCAACGTCGGCCTGCTGCGGGTCGGCGATCTCAAACGGCTGGCCGGCCAACTGCTGGTCTCCGAGACCGTGGGCAAAGGGGACAAGGAGGACGATTTCCGCCGTGTCCTCTTCCTGCGCAAGCTGGCCACCGCGCTGGAGACCATCCAGTTGGACGTGCCGGTCAATCAGTTGACGGGCCAGCCGGCGCCGGCGTTTATCGCCCAGCCGCCGCCGGAGCGGGTACGTCGCAGCTTCCAACGCTGGCGCGACGGGCTCTGGTGGAACGAACTCTGGGCCACCTGGAAGCCCTCCGGCTACGTCAGCACCAACAACTTGATAGCCTATGATAGCTCGCCGCGCGTGGCCAGCGCCCGGCGCAGCGTGCTGAATGTCCTGGCAACGCTGGTCCGCCGGGCTGAGCAGAAGCAGGGCAGCCTGGCGCCTTGGATAGCCCTGGAGGAGATCAGCCAAACCCTGCGCGAGCAAAACGGCGAGTTTCTGCTGGATCGCAGCCTGGCCGAGCAGCGCGGCAGCTATGGCCGGTACAGCAATTACACCATCAGCATCTATTCGCCCTACGAATACAACGACCTGGGCTGGACGTGGGCCAGCTATCGCGGCAACGAGAAGGCGGGTTGGGAGGGGGTGGAGCGCGTCTTCATTCAGACGGTGCTGACCGAAGGGCTCTACTGGCTGGGACTGGTGGATCTGGGCTATGCCACGGGGGTGACGCCGCAGGGCGGCGCCGCGCCGGCCGGCCTGGTCGCGGTGCGGCTGACCGACATGGGGCGCTGGCTCTTGCTGGATGGCCCGCCGCCGGAGATCCCCGAGGAGAGCGGCCGGGTGGTGGTGCAGCCCAATTTCCGCATCTTCGCCTTCGACCCCATCTCGGACACGGTGCTGGCCCGGCTGGACAGCTTCGCCAACCGGCAAAACGCCGAGCGCGCCATCGAATATGAGCTGACGCGCGAGACGCTCTACCGCGCCCAGCAGGCCGGCCAGAGCGCCGGCCAGATCCAGGGCTGGCTGGAGCAGGTGACGGGCGCGCCGCTGCCGCAGAACGTGGCCCGCAGTCTGGCCGAGTGGCAGGCTGCCTTCGAGCGCATCATCGTACACAAGCGTGTCGGCTGGCTGGAGGCGGCCGAGCCGGCGCTGATCGACAGCATGCTGAAGGATCCGCGCTGGGGCAAGGCCATCGTCAAACGTGTCAGCCCCACCGGGCTAATCGTGCGCGCCGACCGGATCGACGAGCTGGAACAGGCGCTGCTGGCCCTGGGCGAGCTGCCCGCGCGCAACAGCGATCCGGAGCTGGCCCGCCGCGCCAGCGTTGCTGTGGATGACAGCGGGCGCGTCACTCCCCTTTCGGCCGCGCCCAACATCTACGTCGATGGCGTTCTGCGCCTTTTCTGCGAACAGACCCCGGCCGGCTGGCAGATCAACGCGGCCAGCGTGGCCCAGGCCAGCAGCGCGGGCGTGGATGCGGCCGCCATCCTGGCCTATTTGCAGGCCATGGCGGTGGGCGGCGCGCCGGCCGCGCTGCAAGCCAAGATCAAGGCCTGGAGCCAGCACTACGGCGCGGCCACAGTGCAGACCCTGACCCTGGTGCAGTTCCGTGACCAGGATGCGCTGGATGAGCTGGGCAAGGATCCCCGCCTGGCCCGCCTGCTGAAGCCCTTCAAGCCGGAGGCCCGGCTGGGGCTGGCCATGGTCGCGCCGGCCGATGTGGCCGCGGTCACGGCGCTGCTGGTGGAGTACGGCGTGGACGTGCGCGCCTAGCCAGAGCACACGCCAAGACGCCAAGAAATTCCCCCCTGTGCGCTCTTTGCGTCTTTGCGTGCGACCAAACTCACGCCAAGCCGCCTTGGAAACGGTTGCCAGCACGAATTGACAGAATGCTGGCTTCGGAGATACTTCCAGTTGCTGAGACTTCGCAAGTCTTGAGCTGAACGGTTCCCCTCTATTCTTTTGGCAAGGAGTCATCAACATGGATTTGCCGGTTCAACTGCAAAGCGATGAGGAGGTCATCCAGATCATCAGACGCCACCCGGCCAGTCTGTGGGGCCGCCTGGCGCTGATCGCCCTGGTGTTGGTCGTTGCCCTGTTCATCTGGGGCAACTTCGGCGGCAGCGGCGCCTTCAGTTCCCTGCTGGACATTGCCCTGGTTCTGGTGGTCATCGGCGGCTTGCTGATGGGGTTCATGGTCTGGTATCGCTACCACAACGATCTGTGGGTGATCACCAGCCAGCGCCTGATCGACGTGACCCGCTCGACCCCCTTCAGCCAGCAGATCACCACGGCATCGCTGCGCAATGTGCAGGACATCAACATCCGGGTCAAAGGTGTGTTCAACACCATGCTCAACTTCGGCGATGTGATCTGCCAGACGGCCTCAGCCGCCGGCAACACCTTCGCCTTGATCGGCGTCGCCAACCCGCAACAGGTGCTGGACGCCATCGACGACGCGCGCGCCAAGGCCAAGCGGAACGCGTGACGACCGGCCGGTTGAAGCCTCGATTCCGCGGGGTGTTTACGTCGAAAAAGGGCCTGGCGTTTCGCCAGGCCCTTTTGGTTGGGGTGGAGGGTGAACCGGGGCGCTTTTATCTGAAGCGGGGACGGTTGCCGATGACGGTGACCACATCGCTGACGGTGAAGCTGGCGACCTGCTCCCCCGGCGTGTAGGCGCCCTGATAGAGGCCGCTGTCCAGCCGATCGCTGGCGCTGCCGCCGTAGTAGATCTCGATGGCGTCTCCCTGGACCAGCGCCGGCGAGGAAAAGACCAGCGACTGGAACGCCTTCAACGGCGCAAAGGTCAGCAAGCTGTCGCCGCTGCCGGTCTGAATGTGGACGATCGTCCCGGCCGGCAGCATGGAGGGGAAGTTCAGCATCAGCGAGCGCTGGCTGGAGGAGGCGCTGGGCGCCTGGGCCATGCCGGCGCTGCCAGCCGCGGCCAGAAAGCCGCCTGAGATGTCGAACGTAGCGTCGAAGTCCAGCGCGCCGTTCATGTTCTCCGTGGGGCCATTGACGATCACCACGCCGCCGGTCATCTCGATGCTGCCGTTGACGTCGATGCCGTCGCCGGCCGCGTTGACGGCGATGTCGCCGCCGTGGATAAACAACTGGTTGCCGCCGTTGTCGTTGCCGGCCGCGTTGATGCCATCGTCGCTGCTGACCAGGTCGATGACGCCGCCGTTGATGGTGATCAGTATGCTCTCGATCCCTTCGACCGATTCGGTGATCCGAATCTCGCCGTCGTTGATGGTCAGCGTGTTCTCGGCATGGATGGCGTCGTCGCCGCTGGCCAGGGTGAGCTGGCCGCCGTCGATGGTCAGGCTGTCGTTGGAATGCAGCGCATCCTCGGCCGCGGTGACGGTGATGTCACCGCCGGCGATCACCAGTCCATCCTTGCTGACGATGCCGTCCTCGTAGTTGCCGGTCACGACCAGCGCGCCGTTGCCGGAGATGGTCAGATCGGCCTTGCTGAAGAGGGCCCCGTCAGGCTCATCTTCCTCCGGGTCGGCGAAGATGTAGGTCGCGCCGTCTGTCAGGGTGTTGGTCGTGCCGTCGGCCAGGACGATCTCCACCTGTTCGGCGGCGGCGATGAAGAGGGGCGCGCTGCTGGAGTTGGCCAGCTTCACGCCGTCCAGGATCAGTTGTACCGGCCCCTCGTCGGTGGTATCGACGACGATCTGGCCGTCGCTCAGCGCGCCGCTGAGGCTGTAGACGCCGGCGCGGGCGATGGTCGCGACGTTGCCGTTCACGGTCACGCCGTCGCCGTCGACGGTGATCGCGTCGTCGGCCAGCGCGATCTGCACCGCGGCGCTGGCCGGCGCGCTGACGGTCGCCTGCGCCTGGCTGCTCTCCGTGGGCGTCGCGGGGGCCGCGACGGTGTCCGTGGGCGCGGGACTGCTGACGGCCGCGGCGGTGGGGCTTGATTCCGTCGCGACCGGGATGGCCTCAGCCGGCGCGGCGGTGGGCGATAGCGTGGGTGCGCTGCTCTGGCAGGCGGCGAAGATTGCCAGCGCAAGAAGGCCGACCAGCGCCAATGATAGAATGCGTCGAATCATCTTTTTTACTCCTGGGTATCTTGTCTTGAAAGCGCCTGAACAGGGTCAGGAGTCCTGCGCGCAGGACGGTCACGCCTGGGACGCCCACTTCGATCTGCGGTCGTGTGCGCCCCTCTGCCCCAGAATACCGCAGAATTGTTCAGAAAGGTAACTATTCAGCCGTAGGTGCCGGGCACTTCGCGTAGCATCTACGCTTGCAATGCGACACGTGAAGCCAATTCACGCTACGAGGTCAA
>JACSRL010000319.1 GCA_014879765.1 Anaerolinea sp.
GGCCCGAGCAAGTTGACTGGTCAGGCAAGCGAGCGGGCTCGGTCAGGAGACCGGCCCGAGCAAGTTGGCCGTTTCGGCGGCGCCAGAGAACGATTTGTCAAGATCGTTCAGATAAGGTCGATTGAAATGGATTGGATCTCGCTCATCGTCGTTCCGGCGGTCAAGAGCCTGGTGCTCATCATCGTCTTGCTCACCGCGTTCGCCTATCTGACCTATTACGAGCGCAAGATGCTGGCGCGCTTCCATGTGCGCTATGGCCCCAACCGAGCCGGCCCGCTGGGGCTGCTGCAGCCGATTGCCGACGCGCTCAAGGCGATCTTCAAGGAAGAGATCATCCCGCTGCGCGCCGACAAGCTGATCTATCTGGCGGCGCCGGTGTTGGCCTTGATTCCGGCCCTGGTGGCCTATGCCGTGATCCCCATCGGCCCGACCATCAGCCTCTTCGGCCAGCAGGTCAACCTGTACATGGCCGACGTCAACGTGGGCTTTCTCTACATCCTGGCGGTGGCCGGTCTGGGCGCCTATGGCGTGATTCTGGCCGGCTGGAGCAGCAACAACACCTACTCGACGCTGGGCGCGCTGCGCACGTCGGCCCAGATGGTCAGCTACGAGCTGCCGTTGGGCATCATGCTGGTGAGCATCGTGCTGACCACCACCCTGGCCAGCGGCACGGGCTCGCTCAGCCTGGTGGAGCTGGTGCAGACGCCCCGCCCCTGGTGGGTGTGGCTCTGGCTGTGGATCGGCTTTCCCATCTTCTTCATCTGCATGTTGGCGGAGACCAACCGCAGCCCCTTCGACCTGCCGGAGACCGAGAATGAGCTGGTGGCCGGCTTTCAGACCGAGTATGGCGGCATCAAGTTCGCGCTCTTCTTCATGGCCGAGTACATCAACATGATCGTGGCCAGCGGCATCATGGTCACCGTCTTCTTCGGCGGCTACCGCGGGCCCTTCGTCGATCAGGTCCCGATCCTGGGCGTGCTCTACTTCGTGCTGAAGGTGATCTTGGTGCTCTTCCTTTTCCTCTGGGTGCGGGCCAGCGTGCCGCGCGTGCGCTATGACCAGTTGATGGCCTTCAACTGGAAGTTCCTGCTGCCCACCTCGCTGCTCTACCTGGCCATCACCGCGGTGGTGGTGGCGTTGGTGTGAGGGGGAGGGGAATTCAGAGGAACTCGTGCGTGAAGCGTGAAACGTGACATCTGGCCGTGGCACGCGATATCTGACATGTCAGGTAGCTCGTAATCAGACAGACACAGATGGCTCCGATTACTCATCACGCATCACGTTTCACGCATCACGTTTTTATGGAGCAATAATGGCTGGACTAGGCGACGTTGTAAAAGGAACGGTGCAGATTGCCGAGGCGATGAGCGTGACGCTCAAGCATCTGGCGACCAAGCCGGTGACGGTAGAGTATCCCGACGAGCCGATTGCGGTTTTTCCGCGCTATCGCGGGCGCCACATGCTGCGCAGGTACGACAACGGCCTGGAGCGTTGCATCGGCTGCGCCCTGTGCGAGGCGGCCTGCCCCACCGGCGCGATCTATGTGGACGCGGCCGAGAACGACCCGGAGAACCCCCATTCGCCCGGCGAGCGCTACGCCCGCACCTATGAGGTCAATTTCATGCGCTGCGTCTTCTGCGGCGACTGCGAAGAGGCCTGCCCGGTGGAGGCTGTCGTCCTGACCCAGGCCTTTCCGCTGCCTGAGCTGGAACGGCGCAGCATGATCTTCGTCAAAGAGCAGTTGCTGGAGCCGCCTGATGGGAATATCACAATCCGGCCGGCCCATTAAAGACTGGTGCTGCGGTTATTTACCAACTTTCGACTGCTTCAGATTAGCGGCTACTTACACATCAGTCACTTAGTAACTGTCAAGAAATAACATCGCGGGTTGGCTCGGTCGGAGACCGGCCAGAGCACCAAGTTGAT
>JACSRL010000829.1 GCA_014879765.1 Anaerolinea sp.
TCAACCCTCGGATCGAGTAGGCGCAGCCGTAACGAGATCAACGTTTGGCCCGCCGGCTGAGCAGTTACCAGAAAGCCCAGATCAGAGGTACCCCCGCTCCCCCTCCCCCATTTTGGCGTTTACGCGATCCTGTACTATCATCCCCCAGCCGGGCAGCTATCCCCGTCGTTTGCCACATCCCCGTTTCCAAAGAAGGAACCCCCCTCCATGCATTTCCGCGTACAACGATGGTTTTCCTCCCTCCTGCTGGTTCTGCTCCTCGTTTCGGCGCTGGCGCCGCTCGCCGCGGCCGCGCCCGATGCGCCGCTGGTGGCCATTGGGCTAACTACCCCTTATGCGCAAGATTTCAACACACTCGCCGTCTCAGGCACGAACAACACCTGGACTGATGACTCGACGCTGTCCGGCTGGTATTCGACGCGCACTGTGTACCTCGCCGGCGCCGGCTCGAGCACTACTGGCGGACTGTACAGCTTTGGCACAGGAACTGCCGCCGAACGTGCGCTGGGTTCTCTGGCCTCTGGGTCTACCACCACGATCCGCTACGGCGCCCGGTTCGTCAACGACACGGGCGGCGCTGTTACAGCCATCACCGTCTCCTACACCGGCGAACAATGGCGCAATGGCGGCAATACGACCCAACACTCCCTTTCCTTCGACTATCAGATCGGCGCCTCGGTCACCAGCCTGACCTCCGGCACGTGGACGCCGGTTGCTGCCCTTGGTTTCACGGGGCCAATCGCCACCAGCACCGCGGCGGCCCTGGATGGCAACGCGTCTGCCAACCGCGTGGCCCTGTCGCACACCTTCGCGGTCTCCATGACGCCAGGCCAGGAGATCATGCTGCGCTGGAGCGATCCCGACGACTCAGGGAGCGATCACGGTCTGGCAATTGACGACCTTGCCGTGTCGGCAACCGTTTCCTCCACCGACAATCCCCCCACCGTCGCCAGCACCAACCCCGCCAACAACGCCACCAACGTGCCGGTGGGCAGCAACATCGTGATCACCTTCAGTGAGCCGGTGACAGTCAGCGGCAACTGGTTCCAGATCGTCTGCACGCTCAGCGGCACGCGCAACGTGATCGACACCCTGGTCACGGGCGGCCCCGCCAGCTACACCGTCAACCCCAACGCGGATTTCGTGTTGAACGAGAGCTGCACGGCCACGGTCTTCGCCAGCCAGGTGGTGGACCAGGACGGCGCCCCCCACAACATGGCCGCGGATCACGTTTTCTCCTTCAGCACCCCGGCCACCGACCCGTGCAGCCTGCCCTTCACCGGCATCTACAGCATCCAGGGCAGCGGCCTGAGCGCGGCCATCACCGGCCCGGTGACCACTCAAGGGGTGGTGGTGGGCGACTTCGAGCTGCCCGGCGGATCGGGCCAACTGCGCGGCTTCTATCTGCAAGACCTGAGCGGCGACGCTGACCCGGCCACCTCTGACGGCATCTTCGTCTTCACCGGCGGCAACGACACCGTCTCCCTGGGCCAGGTGGTGCGGGTCGCGGGCACGGCCGAGGAGTTCTCCGACCAGACCCAGATCTCCGGCGCCACGGTCACCCAGTGCGGCGCCAGCGCCAGCGTCACGCCGGTGGACGTCAGCCTGCCCTTCGCCGCCGCCGACTACCCGGAGCGCTATGAGGGGATGCTGGTGCGCTTTCCGCAGTCCCTCTACGTCACCGAGCACTTCCAACTGGGGCGCTTCGGCCAGATCGTGCTGACCTCCCGGCCCGACCGCTTGCAGCAGCCCACCAACGTGGCCGCGCCGGGCGTGGCCGCGCTGGCCGTGCAGGCCGCCAACAACCTGAACCGCGTCATCGTGGACGATGACAACAACAACCAGAACCCGGATCCCATCGTTTTCGGCCGCGGCGGGCTGCCCCTGAGCGCCAGCAACACCCTGCGCGGCGGCGACAGCGCGGCC
>JACSRL010000718.1 GCA_014879765.1 Anaerolinea sp.
CCCATCACCCCATGGACGCGCGTGAACGCTATGTCAGCGACCGTGACGGGATGGGTGAACGGTGAATGGTGAATGGTGAATGGTCAATGGTCAATGGTTAATGGTTAATGGTCAATGGTTAACCGAACACCGAACGCCGATCACCGATTACCGAACACCGATCACCGCCCACCGTCCAACGCCAAAGGAGACACACATGAGAGATTGCATAACATCCCCGGCCGAGTGCTCGCCGTTGCCGCCCAACAAGCGGGTCAACTACACCTTTGGCATGGTGCTGGGCGAGCAGGATTTCCGCCAGGAGCAGGCGCACTTCGAGTGGAAGCACCGCATCAGCAACCTGCTGCTGCACGGCTACGGCACGGTCTGCGGCCTGCACGTCACCGCGCGGCCGCTGAGCGACGACTCCGACGTGGAGATCTACGTCAGCAGCGGCTACGCCATCAGCCCGCGCGGCAACTGGATCTGGGTGGACCATGACCAGTGCGCGCGGCTGGGGGCCTGGCTGCAGCGCCACAGCGCCGACCTGCCCGGCTTCAGCGGCCCCGGCTCCTACATCGCCACCGTCACCCTCTGCTACGACGAGTGTCTGGTGGACCTGGCGCCGGTGGCCGGCCGCGCCTGTGCATCGGAGGAGGACACGCGCGCCCCTTCGCGCATCCTGGAGAGCTTCCGCACCGGCTTCTCGTGGCAGGCGCCCGACCAGGCGGCCGAGGAGCAGACGCGCGCCTTCGGCGACCTCTTGCAGCGCATCGAGATCATCCCGGAGAGCGGCTCGCCCCCCGACCCCGATGACAGCGCCTACCTGATCGAGCTGGTGCGCAACCTGGGCATCGAGCAATCGCCGCCGGCCCTCTCGTCGCCCGACGACAGCATCGGCCTCTACGCCTCGACCCTCTGCGAGACCCTGCGCGCGGCGTTGACGGTCTGGGTGACAGAGGTCTGCCCGCGCTTCGAGCCGACCAGCGACTGCATCCTGCTGGCCGCCATCCGCTTCGACGTGGACGCGGCCGGCGCGCTGCTGGTGGACAGCGTCGAGATCGACGACGTCAATCGTCCCGTGCTGGTGTCCGACCGGCTGAAGCAGGAGCTGTTCTGTCTGCTGGGCGGACAGGGGGGCGGCGCTGGCGCTCCCGGCCCGGCCGGCCCGCAGGGCGACCCCGGCCCCGCTGGCCCGCAGGGTGAGACTGGCCCGCAAGGCCCCGCCGGCCCGCAGGGTGAGCCTGGCCCGCAAGGCCCCGCCGGCCCGCAAGGGCCGGGCGGCGCGGGCGTGCCTGGCCCCGCCGGCCCGCAAGGCCCCGCTGGCCCGCAGGGCGAGGCTGGTCCCGCTGGCCCGCAAGGTGACGCTGGCCCGCCCGGCCCACAAGGTGGCGCCGGCCCGCAAGGCCCGCAGGGCGAGGCTGGCCCACCCGGCCCGCAAGGTGACGCCGGCCCGCAAGGCCCGCAGGGCGACCCCGGCCCGCAAGGTCCGCAAGGCCCCGCCGGCGGGCTGAACGTGGATACCGGGCTTTTCCAGCTTCCGTCGCTGGGCCGGGACTTCACCGTCTATTCCGTTGCCGAGCCGTTGCCGCGCGGACGGGTTCCCATCACCGTGGCCGTGGAGTTCATGGACACCGAGCGAGGCGTTGTCACCGGTGACTTCCCTGATCCGAATCAGCCTCAGCCGCGCGAGTGGCCCAACGTCTCGTTGACGGTGTACTACGTGGACGACAATACCCGCTTCCGCGTGGCGGCCACCAACCTGTCCGCGGTGCCCATCAACACCCTGATCGTCCGCTGGTGGCGGCTGGATGTGTAGACGCGCTGCCTGCCCGAATGGAGACCGACTATGAGCCTGGAACTGCTTGAACCGATGCTGCGCGGCGGCATTCGCAACACCCACTTCTTCAACGGCCGGCTGTTGACGGCCGAAGACCTGCGCGC
>JACSRL010000472.1 GCA_014879765.1 Anaerolinea sp.
CCCCCCAACTTGCAGCCGGCGCGCAGGCTAGATGTAGCGTGCGCCGGCCATCAGCACCAGGGCCGCGGTCGCCAGGATCGTGCTCCAGGCGCTGCTTCTGGCCAACTTGGCCTGCAGGCGGGCCAGCCCCGCGGCCTGCTCCGGCGTGGGCGGGCCGCCGCTGGCCTGGATCTGGCCGCCCAACGCGCCCAACTTCTTGGCGGTGGGGCCGGTGGAGAAGGCGCCCATCAGCGTGGCCGCCAGTCCAGCCAGCGCGCCCAGGGTCAGAATCATCCCAAAGCCGCTGGCAAGCCAGTTGATGGCCAAGCGGGAGACCAGAACGTAGAGCGCCAGGCCGGCCAGGGTGGTCAGCATAGACGAAAGCCCCATGGCCTGCGAGATCTGCGCCATGGGCAGGACGCGCTCGCTGCCCGGCCCAGCCTTGCGCAAACCGGGCAGGATGACCAGCGCGATCATCAGGGCGCTGCCCACCCAGAAGGCGCCGGCCACGATGTGAGTGATACGCAACAAAGTCAAGACGATCTGCATGGAGTTCTCCTCATCAGGCTTTATCGTTCGGGTGTATTCAAAACTGGTTGAGACACACCGTAGGGGCGGGGTGACCCCGCCCCTACTTCAACCCATTCTGAATGCGTCCAGGAACCTGTTCAAGACACGGTTACACGCAGAGTCTCCTCTCTGAATCCGTGTGAATCCGCGTTGTTCCGCGTCCCGATTCTATTCCCGATACAGTCTGCCAGATAGATGGCCCCTCACGCTGCAGCCTCTGCCTGCGCTGCGCGGGCGGCCCACACGCCGGTGACGATGATGATCAGGTGTACGACGATGAAGGCGATGTAGTTCACAGCGCTGTAGCCGCGGACGATGAGATAGAGGTCGTCCACGATGCCGTGCCACAGCTCCAGCCAGACCAACAGCCAGACCGCGCCGATGTAGCGCCGGGGGCTGCGCGCCGCCCACAGGCAGAAGGTGGCGATGGCGAAGACCTCGAAGGCAAAGGGCGACCAGCCGTCGACGAAGGCCTGGATAGTGTCCGGCGTCGTCGGGAAAGGAAACTTGATGCTGCCCTCGACGAAACTCGAGACGAAGTCTACTGCACCGGCGCAGTCAGATACGCGTAAAGCGCGGCCAGGTCGCTGTCGGTCATCTGCGCGGCCACCTGCCAGGGCATGGTCTCGGGGAAGGGCTGGCCATCTGGCTTGACGCCGCTGCGCATCATCGCGGCGAACTGCTCCTGGCTCAGCGTGCCCACCAGCGGCCGCGGGTTGGGGACGGCCGCGCCCATGGCCGAGGCGGGCGTGCCCGTCACGTCCGGGCCGTGACAGCCGCGGCATTCGCCGAAGGTGGCCACGTACTTGCCGTACTCGGCGGTGGCCCCCTCCGGCGGCGCGCTGACGGTGGCAGCGCCCACCTCCGGCTTGCCGAACATCCCCGCGCCCAGCAGCAGCAGGCCGGGGACGCTGACCTTGTCGCCGGTGGCCGCGGTCTGCTCGACCGGCGGCAGCGTGCGCAGGTAGGCCACGATAGCCTCGGTGTCGGCGTCGCTCAACTGGCCGTAGGGCAGCAGCGACATGAAGACCAGCTGCTTGCCATCCTTGTCCACCCGGTGGCGCAGCGTGCGGAAGAGCTCGCCATCGCTGTAGCCGGCCAGCTTGCCGCCGGGGGTCAGGTTCTCCGCCACCAGGTCGCCGACGAAGCCGAAGCCCTCGGCCGCGGCGATATTCCAGCCGCCGCTGAGCGGGTGCTGCATGGTCGGCGCGCCATCCGGGCCGGCCGCGCTGTGGCAGCCGATGCAGGACATGTTGACCAGATACTCGCCGCGGGCGACCTGCTCCGGAGTGCCGGCCACAGTCAGATCAGGCGCGGCCGGCGCGCCGGGGGCATAGACCGCGGCCATGCCCTTGACTGCGGTAAAGGTCAC
>JACSRL010000845.1 GCA_014879765.1 Anaerolinea sp.
CCTCCCTGTTGAGGACGTCGGCCAGCGCCAGCAGACAGGTGGTCTTGCCCGTCTGGCGCGGGGCGTGCAGCAGGAAGTACTTCTTCTGCCCGATCAGCGCCCGCACATCTTCCGTGTCCAAGCGGGACAGTGGCGGCAGGCAATAGTGATCCTGGCAGTTGACCGGGCCTTCGGTGTTGAAAAAACGCATCAGGGGCCTCCGGCAGTGTTGCGGCAGACGCCAAGGGCGGCGTGTCGTTCATTGTAGCGCAAGATGACACGGGCAACAATTCCAGCCTGCTGCCGGGCCTTCAAGCACGTCCGCCGTGGCACTGCTTGAACTTCTTGCCGCTGCCGCAGGGGCAGGGGTCGTTGCGCCCGGCGGCGGCGAAGGCCTGTTGCCGCGCGGCGTCGCGCCGCGCATAGAGCTGCATGATCTCGGCCGGGGCACGGCCGCGGCGCAGCATGTCGGCCATGAAGCGCATGGGCTGGTCGATGTGGTGGAAGAACGATTTGTAGCCGGCGCAGAGGTAGTTCAGCCCCGGCTCACCGTCGGGGGTGGCGATGAAGCGGTCCTTGGGGCAGCCGCCGTGGCAGGCGAAGCGTACCTCGCACGCCCGGCAGTAGCCCGGCAGGGCGTCGAACTTGTCCTGGCCGAATTTCACCTGCTGCGGCGAGGCGATCAGCTCGATCATCGGCGTCTCGGCGATATTGCCCAGCCGGTAGGCCGGCTCCACGAAGTGGTCGCAGGCGTAGAGATCGCCGTTGTGCTCCAGCGCCAGCGCCAGCCCACAGGTTTTGGAATGGACGCACAGCCCCGACGGCTCGCCCAGCCAGTTGGCCAGCGCCACGTCGAACATCTGCACGTAGACCGTGCCCACATCGCGGCGCACCCACTCCTCGAAGATGCCGATCAGGAAACGCCCGTACTGTTCGGCGGTCACGGAGCGGTCGGTGACCAGTGCGCCGGCCTGGGTGTAGAGCGGCCGGTCGCGCCAGGAGGTCCAGGGGGCAGGGGAGGGGGAGGCAGCGGCATCTGGTTGGTCAAGGCGCTCGATGATGGGGATGAACTGTAAAAAGCGGGAGCCGCAGTCGTCGCGCAGGAAACGGTAGACCTGGGCCGGGTGATCGGCGTTGGCGTGGTGCAGGGTGGTCAGGGTGTTGTACTCGACGCCATGTTTCTGCAAGAAACCCAGCCCGCGCATAACCCGGTCGAAGGTCGGCTGGCCCCCTTTGTCGACGCGGTAGGCGTCGTGCAGGGCCTGCGGCCCGTCGATGCTGATGCCCACCAGGAAGTTGTGCGCTTTGAAGAAGGCGGCCCAGGCATCGTCCAGCAGCGTGCCGTTGGTCTGGATGGTGTACTCGATCTGCGTGCCCGGCTTGCGGTACTGCTCCACGTACTCGATGCTGCGGCGGAAGAAGTCCAGCCCCATCAGCGTCGGCTCCCCCCCCTGCCAGGCCACCTGCACCTGCGGCGTCTGGTGCGCCTCCAGCAACTGGCGGATGTAGGTCTCCAGCATGGCGTCGGCCATGCGGAAGCGGCTGCCGGGATAGAGCAGCTCCTTGGAGAGGAAAAAGCAGTAGGCGCAGTCCAGGTTGCAGGTGGCGCCGCTGGGCTTGGCCAGCAGGTGAAAGGCCGGCGGGTAGTTCTTGAGCAAGGTCGTCATGGCTACATCCCCCACACGGCGATGGGCAGGTCGTTGTGGCGCTCGGCGCGCTGCCAGATGCGCTCCTCCCAGCTCCGGCCCGGCCGGCGGTCGAAGATCACCAGATGCGCCTCGGCCGCGCCGCAGCGGTCGGCGTATTCCCAGGTCTGGGCCAGCCCCTCGCGCAGCGTCGCCTCCAGCGAGCCGCGCAGCAGCTTGAGCTCGATCACGGCCCGCTGCACGCCGGCCGGTGTGTTCCACACCACCAGCAGGTCGGTGCGCCGCCGCCCC
>JACSRL010000830.1 GCA_014879765.1 Anaerolinea sp.
TCCTCGCGGTTGGCCATGGTGCTCAGCATGGCGTAGAGCGGGGTGATGCCGACGCCGCCGGCCAGGAAGACGTAGCCCGGCGCCGGCACCGCGTCAAGGGTGAAGACGCCGTAGGGCCCATCCAGCCAGACGCGATCGCCTGGCTTGACGGCCGCCACCTGCTGCCCTGACCAGTCGCCCAGGTCTTTGATGGTGAAATCGATCTCCCCCGTCTCGGCCGCCCGGTCGCCGCAGGAGGACATGGAGATGGGATGCTGCTCGAGGCTGAAGGGGGAGGGGTTCAGATTGATCCAGGAAAACTGGCCCGACTCGAAGCCCCAGCCGGGATGCCCCTCAGGTTGAAGGCGCAGGGTGCGGGCATTGCCCAGCTCAACCCGGTTCTCCACCACGGTCCACGGCTGGCGCAGCCGGCGGCGCGGCTTGATCACCCGATAGTAGAGGAAGAGGCCGGTCAAAAGGAGCAGATAGAGCACGATGGTCGCCTGCATGGGCGTGGTCTGGGCATAGCGGCCGGCCAGCAGGATGTGAACCGCGGCCAGCAAGAGCAGGGCGATAGTCAGCAGGCTGTGGGTCAACTGCCAGCGCTCATAGGGGATCTTGAGCGCCTTGCGCCAGACTGAGAAGCCGATCAACAGCAAGGCCGCCACCAGGGCCAACGTGCCCAGCGGGATTGCCCAGGGCACCGCGGCGCCCGGCAGGGCCATGCGCCACGGATAGCCGGCCGCCGCCAGCGCCAGCGGATGCGCCACAACCAACGCCAGGGCAAATATCCCGATCTGCCTGTGAAACATCTGCAGCGCGTCCAGGCCAAACGCCCACAAAGCCCCTTCAAACCGAGAGACCAGGATCAGCTCCAGGGCCATGATCGAAAAGCCGATGTAGCCCAGCGCGGCCGAGAAATTGACCAGCGCGCTGGCTGAGGCCTGGACGGGGCGAAAGATGGCGCCGACGATCAGAGGAAAGAGCACCAACAACAGGTAGAAGAAGAGTCGAAACGAAGCCTGCAAGGACGAACGCATGAGATGCCTCCAATGCGATGATCACGGCTCGCCCGGCCGCATCCATTCCAGATCGGCCAGGAAAAGCGCGCCGCTGGGGGTCTGATCGAAGAGCAGCGCGATCTCGGCGATGTCGCTCAGATCGACGCCGGCGAAGCTGTCCAGGGGCAAGCGGATGGCGGTCAACGGCACGCGGCCGGTGAAGAAGCCGGGATCAGTCGCCGAAAGTTCCTGTATCTCGCCGGGCGGGAAGGCCAGCGCCGGCTCGTCGGGCCGGGTGGCCACCACGGCGCGCTGGCCGGCGCGGTCGGTCAACTGCACGCTGAAGGACTGCGGCTGGCCGGCCACGTTGCGCGGCGAGGTGGGATCCACGGCCGCGCGCAGGCTGAGGGTGGTGTAGCCGCTCAGATTGCCCGCGCTTTCCGGCAGGGCGAAGCGCAGGGCCGCGCCCGGCCTCTCCCAGGAAAGCACCACATGCGCCGGCTGGCCGGGCACGGTGACGATGTTGCGCTGGCAGGGCTCGCTGCCCGGCAGGGTTTGGGCGGAGTAGAAACCCTTGGGGCAGAAATGGGTGGCCACACCCTCGGCCGTCACCGCGCCGCCCAGCCGGTGGATGGCCAGTTCTTCGGCGGCCGCGGGCAGCAGCACGGTCTGGCGGTCGGCGGCCGGGGCCAGGAAGGCGACGCGGGCCGGCAGGCCATACAGCTCGTCGGGCGCGGGCGCGGTCACGTCCAGCCCCAGGCGGGCCCGGGCGGCGTCCACGGCCGCGGCATCCTCGGCGAAGAGGGTGGCCAGGAAGTCGCCGCTGTAGTCCACCAGCCAGGCGCGCTGCGTCGCGCCATCCAGCAGCGGTTGGCAGTCGGGCCGTTCGCCGGCGCTGGGCGTCACCATGTCGCGCGGCAGGAGGGTGTTGAAGCC
>JACSRL010000510.1 GCA_014879765.1 Anaerolinea sp.
GCGACATCCTCTATCTGACAGCGCATGGCATGATCGACGACCAGGGGGAGGCGCAGATCCTGCTGGAACAGCCCGACGGCGGCCGGGCGTGGACCGCAGGCGCTGAGCTGGCCGCGCGGCTGGGGGAGCTAGCCAGACTGCCCAGCCTGATTGTGCTGGTCTCCTGCCAGAGCGCGGGCAAGGGGGACGGAGATGCTGCCGGCGACGACGGCGGCGCGCTGGCCGGGCTGGGGCCGCGGCTGGCCGCGGCCGGCATACCGGCTGTGGTGGCCATGCAGGGCAACTGGAGCATGGCCACCGCAGCCGCCTTCATGCCCCTCTTCCTGCGCGAGCTGCACCGCGACGGCCAGGTGGATCGCGCCATGGCCGTCGCGCGCGGCGCGGTGCGCGACCGGCCCGACTGGTGGATGCCGGTGCTGTTCACACGCCTGAGCGACGGCTGCATCTGGCTGCCCAGCAGCCCCGACGCGCGGCCGGAGATCCCCCGACAGAATTTCGAGCCGGAGACCATCACTATTCCCGGCGGGCCGTTTCAGATGGGCAGCGATGACCCGGCCGCCCAGCCTTGGGAGCGCCCCTCCTGTCCGGTCGACCTGCCCGCTTACCGCATCGGGCGGCGTCTGGTGACCAACAAGGAATTCTACGAGTTCGTGCGCCAGACGCGCCGCCTGGCCGCGCCGGAATGGGGCTGGCAGGGCGAGAAGCCGCTGGCCGAACAGTGGACCCAGCCCGTGGCCGGCGTGACCTGGGACGATGCGCTGGCCTACTGCCAATGGCTCAAGGAGCAAACCGGCCGGGACTACTGCCTGCCCAGCGAGGCGCAGTGGGAGAAGGCCGCCACCGGCCCCTATGGCTGCCAGGAGTTGACCGGCAGCGTGCGCCAATGGACCCGTTCCCTCTGGGGCGAACGGCGCAAGGCGCCGGACACGCCCTTCGCCGCTCCTGGTGACGGCGTTGATCGCAACGATCTGGCCGCGCCTGGCGTGGTGCGTCGCGTGTATCGCGGCGCGGCGGCCGGCGATGACGCGGCGGATCAATTGCTCACTGCCCGCCGCGGCGCCGCCCCCGACAGCGCCGGCCTGCCCGGCAAACGCTTTGGCCTGCGCGTGGCCATGAACCTGACCCATCAGGAGAAGCTCACATGACTGCCGTTCCACTCAACCGAGAACAAATTCTGCAACTGCAACGAGACCGAGCTTCGAAGCAGGCCCAACCGTCGGCCGACACCGCGAGCGAGCTGTGGAACGAGCTCAAGCCGCGTATCCTGGCGCGCGAGGTGCTGCCGATCATCAGCAACAGCGTGCTGGACAGCCTGGTGTTTCCGCTCAATCTGACCGATGCCAATGGCGTGACGCAGAACCCGGACGAGATCCTGGCCGATCTGCTGGCCGAAAAGCTGGACTATCCTTTCCCGGACCGCACCCGCCTGGCCCGGGTCGCCCAATATGCCAGCTATTCAGGCTTCGACATGGGCACAGCCAAGAGCAGATACCTGAGCTTTCTCAAGGAAACACTGCTGCTCTTCGCCGAGATGTCCGATCCCGACGCCGCGGCGGAGCTGCGGCCGCATGTGGACGAGCCCAGCTATACCTTCACCAAGCTGGCGGCTGAGCTGGACTATCCCCAGGCGCCCGATGGCAAGCCCAACCCGCTCAATCTGCTGGCCCGCATCCAGTTGCCGGTTTACGTCACCACCAGTTTCTATGGCTTCATGGAGCGGGCGCTGGAGCAGGAAGGCCGCACACCCATCACGCACGTCTGTTTCTGGAATAACAAGGACCAGGCGATGGCCGAAGCCAGCCCCTATTACCCCAAACCCGACTTCAAGCCTGACCCCATGACGCCGGTGGTGTACCACCTGTTTGGCTATGAGGAGGAGGCCTCCAGCCTGCTGATCAGCGAGGATGACCATCTGGAATTCCTCAAAAACATCGCGCGTGACCGCACCAATACCTTGCAGCCGATCATTCCCACCTACCTGCGCGGTCACCTGGCCAACTCCTCGCTGATCATGCTGGGCTATCGGCTGCCTGAATGGGATTTTCGGGTGCTGTTTCGCGGCGTGATCCCGCTGTACATCGAGCAACCGCGCTACAAGAGCCTGGCCATCCAGCTCGAACCCAGCCAGCAGAACGGCATCGCCGACGTGGGCAAGGCCGAGAAGTATCTGACCACCTATTTCGATAAGGCGAACTTCGGCGTGGTTTGGCAGGACGTATTCAACTTCGTCGGCGAACTGTGGAACCGATGGGATCAGTGGCGGCAGAGATAACCATGAGCACACACTCCAACCCCTATATTGGCCCGCGGCCCTTCAAGAAAGATGAGGCCGACCGCTTTTTTGGCCGGGAGCGCGAGGCCCGCGATCTGCTGGCCCTGGTCTCCTCCCAGCGTCTGGTGCTCTTCTACGCCTCATCGGGCGCAGGCAAGAGCTCGCTGATCAACGCCCGCCTGATACATGCACTGACCGATCGCGGCTTCGAGGTGCTGCCGGTGGGGCGGGTCACCGGCATGCTGCCGAGCGAGACGGGCATCGGCCTGGCCAATGCCAACGTCTTCGCCTATCTGCTCAAGCAGAGCCTGGCGGAATATGCGCTGACCGGCGCTCTGTCCGAGGCGGATCAGTCCTTCTTTCGCGAGTACGCCGACGCCTCGCTGAGCGAGTTCCTGCTGCGGCTGGCCCACGTGGGCCAGGATGAGCAGGGCAATGAGCGGTATGTCTTCACCGCGGCAAGCACGGCTGATGCAGAAATCGCCGCCCCGCCGCCAGAGGGCGCGGCCGTCGAGCTCAAGCCACGCGCGCTGATCATCGACCAGTTCGAGGAGATCTTTACCACCAATCTGCAGGCCTGGGAGCAGCGCGGCAACTTCTTCAGCCAGATCCGCCAGGCCATGGAGGATGATCCCTACCTGTGGATCGTGCTGGCCATGCGCGAGGACTTCATCGCCAACCTGGACCCGCTGGCCCACCTGCTGCCCGGCGAACTGCACGCCCGCTACTACATGCAGCGCATGGGTTACGACGCCGCGCTGGAGGCGGTCAAAAAACCGGTGAGCAACCCGGAACACCGCGAGTGGTTCCGGCCCTTTCCCTCGCGTGTGGCCGAGAGGTTGGTGGACAACCTCTGCCTGGTCCGCGTGACAACCGAGGATGGGCAAAACATGGCTCCGGCCAAGGGGGAATTCATCGAGCCGGTGCAGTTGCAGGTGGTCTGTTACCAACTGTGGGAACAACTGCGTGATACGCCAGGGGCAACGATCACCAACGCCGACCTGGACCGGCTGGCCGGCGGCCAGGACCTGAGCGTCTTCGTCGATCGCGCGCTGAGTGAGTTCTACGAGCAGGTTCTGCGCCGCGTGCTGGACAAGGCGGGCGACCTGGTGGATGAGATGGAGCTGCGCCGCTGGTTCAGCGAGCGGCTGATCACCGAGGCCGGCACGCGCGGCTTTGTCTACCGCGGCGAGAGTGAGACCGGCGGGCTGCCCAACGAGGTGGTGCGCCTGATCGCGGCCGAGTTCCTGATCCGCTCCGAGTCGCGCGCCGGCGGCGCCTGGTATGAGCTGTCGCACGACCGCTTCGTCGATCCCATCCGGCGTTCCAACCAGCGCTGGAGCCTGGAGCAGTTGCAGCGCGATCCGCTGCTGCGCCGGGCACACGAATGGGCGGCCAGCAATCCCAGCGACCCAGGTCAGCGCGATCAGCGGCTGCTGCTGAACGACGACGAGTTGGCGGCTCTGGATCTGGCCGGCCGCCCGGTGGAACCGGTGATGCACGATTTCCTGGAGGCCAGCCAGCAGGCCAAGAAGGATCGTGACCTGGCCGCGGCGCGCCAGCAGCAGCAGGCAGCGCTCCAGCGCGAACGAACTGCGCGCCGGCTTTTATGGGCTTTCGCCGGCCTGCTGATGGTCGCGCTGTTGGCGACTGTGGTGGCTGGGTGGCAGTGGAACGACGCAAAAACGGCCGAGGCGACAGCCGTCGCTGCCCAAACCGTCTCCGCTGCCAACGAGGCCGCTGCAAAGACTGCCGAGGCGACAGCCGTCGCCGCACAAGCTACCTCTGCTGCCAACGCGGCCGACGCAGAAATCGCGCGCCAGGAAGCCGATGACGCGCAGAAGACGCTGCAATCAGTGATGCTATCCCGGATCGTCTCCCGCCTCAATCTGGCCTCCGAAGACCAGCGCCAGTTTGCGCTGCTGCTCAGCGAGCATGCCCTGACCATTTCCACCACCTTGCAGGCTGAGAGCGCCAGCATCCAGGCGCTGGAGGCTGCGTACCGTCAGCGCGCGGGCTGGCAGCCAGGCATTACCCAGACCGTGTGGTTCACAGAGGCTGTGCGGCTGCCCTTCACTGAACCCCTGACCACCACGCTGCGACGCGATGGCGAGGCAGTCGCTGCTGTGCTCACCGGCCCAACCGTTGTCGTGGCGCTGAACCCGGTTGACTGGCTCACCCACACCGTGACCACAGATTTTGCCCGGATCGACGCCCTGGCCCTGAACGATCAAGGCACCCTGGTGGCAGTGGCCGGGTGCGGCCATGCAGCAAATGTGAAGATCCCCGGGAAGCAAGCGCCCGCTCCAGACAAGCCCTCCAAAGAGAATAAGACGAGTGCAGTGTGCGACAACTGGCGCATCGAAATACTTCCCATCGCCGACGCCCCCAGCTTTTCGCGCACGGTGTCATTGCCTGGCGCCGTCCAAGGGAATGCACTGGTGTTCCACCCTTATTTGTCAGAAGTGGCCGCCGCGACCGAGGATGGGGCGGTGAGTCACTGGTCGATTCTGGCCAGCAAGCCGGCCGCCCGACTCGTGCCCACCGACAAACTGGATAGATTGGTGGATCTGGCGGTCAGCGCCGATGGCAACTATCTGGCTGCCATCGACGCGCAGGGTCGCAGCAGGGTCTGGGTCTGGGCGACCAGGGAGGGCAAAGACGACGACTGGCCGCCAGATCTGAAAGCCAACAGCTACCGCGCAGAGGCTTTCGTGCGCGATGGGTCATGGTTTGCCGCCATCTCCGGCTGCCCAGCTCGCCCCAATAACCAACAGCCTGCTGACCCATGCCCCGTCTTGCGGCTCTGGGATCGGGAAAGCCTTACGCCGATTGCAGATCCACTGGCCGTCGCCGACAACACCGGGGACGTGGTGTACAACGAGCAGTCGCAAACTCTGATCACCGTGGATAAGAGCCGATTGGTTCGCTGGAATCTCGACCGCGCTGATTGGGACAAGCTTATCTGTCAGCGGGTCGGCCGCTCGTTGACCTATGACGAATGGAAAGAGGCATTCCCCGATCAAATCAAGGATCTCACTGCCTACGAGGGAGCCTGTTCAATGCCGATTCATGGTTCTTTTGCTGCGGTCAGAATCGTCGAAGCAGGCAAGGAACTGGATAACTGCAATGACCTGGGAACTAAGAGTGGCTGGGACCAGCTGGAGTACGGCGACATACCGCGGCTGGAAACGGCTGTGACGATCCTTCTGGAAGAGGCATTGGCGCGCTTCGAACGGAATCGGGAGGACTGGAGCAGCTCGGCGGCATGTCTGGAGCAGGCCAACGCTCTGCTCACCGCGGCACAGCAGGAGGTGATCTCGCCGGACAACGCCCAGGAAGTTGCACGTCAACTGCTGGACGCCGAGGTTAAGCTGCGCAGCGAGCCTGATGCCGCGCTTGCGCTGCTGGGGGAGGTACAGGAGAAAATCACCTCTTGGCCCGCAGATTTCACCAGCCGTCTGGCGGCGGATTACCAGACGCTCTGCTTTGACCAGAGGAACATCGCTGCCTGCGCCACACTCCAGGAACTCAGCCCTGAGACGACCATCGCCTTTGGCGAGAGCAAGATGGGCGAGATTCTAAAGGACAACAAGGGTGCCCCCTGGTACTTCCTGGCCAAACAGGGGCAATCGGTCACTATCGCGCTGAATGCGGTCGGCGACAGCTTCGATCCGGTTCTGAATCTGGATGGACCGGGTGGACGCGTGACACTGGCCTATGATGACGACGGAGGTGATGGCTATAATTCTCTGATCAGCGATCAAATCCTTCCGGTAGATGGGATGTATCGCATCCGTCCTGAGGCATTGAGCGGATCTGGCGCCTATCGGTTGACGCTGACAGGTCAAGACCTTCCCCGCCTGGCGCCAGACACCCCGATACCCGCCAGCTCCGCCTCCGGCGGTCGCTGGCTTTTCGAGGGAAGCGCCGGCCAGATCGTCGCACTGGAGCTGGAACTTGGCGCCTCGGATCCCTATGCCTCTCTTTCCATGACATCTGTCGATAACAGCTCCTGGTCATCATGGGCAGAAACAACCGACGAGGATGCGACAGAAGTCCGGCTGGCGCCGGTTCCTCTGCCTGCCGACGACCTGTACGTGGTGCAGGTAAGTCCCACCGAGGCAACGGAACCCTACACGCTGACCCTCAGGCTAGCCGCCCCAATCACCCTCACCTTGGGAGAAGCCATGGAATCAACTGTGGCAGCCAGCAGCGTCTGGAGCTTCTCCGGCCGGCCTGGCCAGGTCATCAGCGCCAGCCTGACCAGTACGGACACGACATCCCAGCCGGTTCTGGACATCCTGTCGCGCCGCGGCGATCGGCTCCAATCTGTCGTGGCTGATTCCAACTCCGCCAGCGTCAGCCTACCCGGGTTCATTCTGCCGGACGCCGGACCATACTACCTGCGAGTGAGCGGCCTGAATCGAGCGTCGCCGTACCGGCTGCTGGTGAAAAATGTGGAGCCGCCAGAGCTGCGCATCGACGACACGGCGACCTCCTCGACCGGCAGCCACACGGTGTGGACCCTGGCCGGCCGGCCGGGCCAGATCGTTCAGATCAGCCTCACGGCAGCAGAAGGATCCTCCGGGCTTGACACGATCGTGCGGCTGATGAACCTCGACGGCCAGCGGATCGATTCGGACGACGACTACGGCTCCGGCTACAACTCCTTGCTGACGCTGGTGTTGCCGCCCGACAGTGCGCGCCTCCTGCTGCAAGCAGATCACTACAGCGGCGCTGGCGAGTTCGCGCTCTCAGTCAGCAAGGTTATCACTGAGGCGCTGCCTTTGGATGGCACGGCGCTGACGCTGGCGTCTGATCGCGCCTGGACGCTGAATGGCGAAATCGGGCAGGTGTTGACCATCGACATAGTCGATGGCGGCGATGGCAGCTACGCAGGCCTTCAACTGTTCACCGCCGATGGCCGCCGCATCGGTTCCAGCGACGGCAGCGGCAAGCTCGTTGCCGTGCTGCCCCACAGTGGAACCTATGTCGTCGTGCCACGCTTTGATGTGGACTACGGCCGCGGCGACACGCTCAAGGCAACGCTTGCCAGCGCAGCGAACACACAAAACCTGAACGACGTGGCGTCGCAGACTCTCACCAGTCTGGCCACCAGCGGCAGCATCGACGAGGCGCAAGCGCTTTACCGCTGGGGGACCACCGCCGGCGACGTGACGTTCAGCGCCGATGCGCGCGGCACACTGTGCCGTTACGGAGCGCTGCACGGAGCCGCCCGGCAGGTGAGCGCCATCTGTGAGAAGCTGCTGGAGGGCGTTGAAACATCAGATGTTTACACGTTAGCCTGGTACCACGATGCGCGCGGCCTGGGCCGTGCGCTTAGCGGCAAAGTCGCGGGCGCGGTCGAGGACTTCGAGTTCTATGCCAGCGTGGATGCCATGCCGTATTCTAACCAGCGCAGCGTCTGGGCAGAGCGTCTGCGCGCAGGCGAGCCGGTGAACGCGGTGTTCGACGCGGCGACGTTGCAGGACCTGCTGGTGCAGTAGTACCAGGCTCAGGATCGCGCAAACCAAGTCGCTGTGCATTGACGCCCAGCACTTTGACGGCAAATCATGCGGGTGTATTCAAAATGAGTTGACGTTCCAGACTTCGGACGGCAAAGCCGGCCGGTTGAAGCCATGCCAGGTTCTTGGCAGCAAAGGGCTTCGCTGGCAGGACTCGGCCGGTACGGCACCGTCCGAAGTCTCGTCGGTTCAACCCGTTCTGAACACACCCAAGTTATTTGTCCACAGGCAGAAAGGAAGCACCCATGTCCATTGCAGAAGCAGCACTTTACGGCGATCTGGTCAAATATCTGCGCGACGTCTGCGCGCAGCAGTTGGCTGACGGTCACTCTTTAACCTGCCGCACCAGCCACTCCTTGGCATCCTCCAGGCTGCCGGCGAAGTGCAGGTCGCGCCGCACAGCCTGGGCGATGGGGCGCTGAAGGCGTCCGATGCCGATCACCGCGTCGACGGTGGTGATGCCGGCCGCCTGGGCGGCCGCGGCCATCGCGTTGGCCTGGGCCATGATCGCGCGCGTCGGGTGGCTGTGGCTGACGTCGGTCACGGTCAGCACGATGCTGCCATTGGGCTGGCCGAGCATCTCACGCTGCGTCGCCTCCATGGCGTGCAGGTACTCGGCCTCGCCCAGGCCGGCGTAGTTGCTGTAGAGGATCCGGTGTCCCCGGTGTTCGATCCATTGTGTATGTGAAGACATCTCACTCTACACTCTCACAATTACATAAGCATAGTCGAACTCCAGCCAAGCAAGCATGAAGTCTCCGTGACTAACTGTTTGAGGGGCAAGCGTGAAGGCAGGATCATTGATATACACTGAGGTCTCATCCATACCGACTACCACCACTGCATGGCCTGTGTCCTCATCCCAGTAGGGCAATTCTCCTGTGCGCAAAAAGACGATAGCGGGATTTCCCTCTCTCAAAAGTCGCTCGATATCTTCCAAATTCCCTTGCGAATGTTGGACCCGCACACCCAAATGCACCAGTTGGGCAACATTCGAAATTGGCGCTCCATAATCCTGGATACCCAATAGACGATTCAGGCGATCGTAGTCGACACGCTTCCCCAGATAGTCGATAAGCATGGCTGCACAGGCAGCAAGGCAATCAGCCTGCCGGCGCTGTTTGCGATGTGAAACGGTCAGCAAGATCTTGGGCACGCTGCTTTATCTCCTCAATGGTCTGATCCTCAACGCTCAGCGCGCCGGTTTCGACGTCCACATTGATAGAGCCCACCTGTCCTAAAACGCCATAGGACGGAAAAGCAAGAAGCACGGGAACATGCCAATATATCCTGTCAGCCACGAGAAGGTTCGGCGAGTCACCTCGCATCAGATAGCTGACCTCATGCTGCACAAAACGGTTCACCTTGCGCAGCGCCTCTGCGGGCGAGACATTCACAGTCGTCGAGATGTTGAGACTCAGACTGAATCTTCCAACCTCAGATGGCGGCTGCCTTAGCAAAACGATAGAGTTCTCGGGTCGATATCCCGTGTTGACGGCGACGGCCATAGCATTTTTCCTCAAAAACAGATTCACGTCATTTCCTGGTTGACAGCAATTATACATCCGTTACACAGCAACACCAAAGGCTGTTCTTCCAGCTCAGGTCGGCGCCAAGCCCGCCTGCGCCCACTGCATGGTATACAGCTTGTAGTAGCGGCCGCGGCGGGCCAGCAGCTCGGCGTGCGTGCCCTGCTCCACGATCTGGCCGTGATCCATCACCACGATCTGGTCGGCGTCGACGATGGTGCTCAGCCGGTGGGCGATGACAAAGCTGGTGCGGCCGGCCATCAGCGCATCCAGCCCCTGCTCGATCAGCTTCTCGGTGTGGGTGTCCACGCTGCTGGTGGCCTCGTCCAGGATCAGGATGCGCGGATTGGCCAGCAGGGCGCGGGCAAAGGAGATGAGCTGGCGCTGCCCAACGCTGAGGTTGACGCCGTTCTCGCCCACCTGGGTGGCGTAGCCCTCGGCCAGGCGCTCGATCATGGCGTGCGCGCCGACCGCTTTGGCCGCGTCCACCGCCTGTTCGTCGCTGGCATCCAGCCGGCCATAGCGGATGTTGTCCAGCACGCTGCCCGCGAAGAGGAAGGTGTCTTGCAGCACGATGCCGAGCTGCGAGCGCAGGCTGGCCTGGGTGACGCCGCGCACGTCGTGGCCGTCGATGCACACCGCGCCGGCCGTGACATCGAAAAAGCGGGCCAGCAGGCGGATCATGGTGCTCTTGCCGGCCCCGGTCTCGCCCACCAACGCGATGCGCTGCCCCGGCTCGGCGCGCAGGCTGACGCTGCGCAGCACCGGTTCGCCCGTCTTATATTGGAAGCTGACCTGGTCGAAACTCACCTGGCCGCGAATGGGCGGGAGGATCGCGGCGTCGGGCGCGTCCTGCAAGTCGGGCTGCGTATCCAGCAGGGCAAAGAGCCGCTCCGAGGCGGCCATGGTGGCCTGAAAGGTGTTGTAGCGCTGGGAGAGATCGCGGATGGGGTCGAAGAAGCGTTCCACGTAGAGCACGAAGGCCACCAGCACGCCGGCCGTCAGCGCGTCGCCCAGCACCAACCAGCCACCCACCCCCACCACCAGCGCCGTGGCCAGGGAGCCGATGAAATCCACGCCGGGGAAGAAGAGCGCGCTGAGCCGCGCGGCCTGGACGTTGGCGTCGAAGAAGGAGCGGTTGAGATCGTCGAAGTGCCGCGCGTTGACCGGCTCGCGCGCGAAACTCTGGGTGACGCGGATGCCGGAGATGGACTCGTTGAGGTAGCCGTTGATCAACGACAGACGCAGCCGGGTGGCGCGGTAGGCATCGCGCACCCGCACCCGCCAGAAATTGGTCAGCAGCACCATCAGCGGCATCATCGCCAGGCTGATCAGCGTCAACTGCCAACTGAGGGCCAGCATCGCCGCGGTGATGCCGGCCAAGAGGAAGAGGGAGCGCGCCAGACCGGTGATGGTCCAGGTGATGAACTCCTGCAACACCCCCACATCGCCGATCAGGCGGCTCATCATGCGGCCCACGCTGAAATTGTTGTGGAAGGTCAGCGTCAAGTGGTGCAGGTGGCGGAAGAGCGCGCTGCGCACGTCGGCCACCACCTGGGTGCCCACGTAGGCCATCAAGCTGATGCGGTAGCGGTTGGTCAGCCACTCGATCAGCGCGGCCGCCAGGAAGATCATGGTCCAGCGGCGCAGCGCGGCCGGGTCGTTGGCGGTGAGGCCCTGGTCGATGGCCTGGCCGATGATCCATGGCGCGGCCACGGCCATGGCCGACGAGATGATCATAAAGACCACAGCGATGATGGTGTTGCGCTTGTAGGGCAGCAGGAAGCCACCCAGCCGGCGCACCAGCCCGGCGTCGTAGGCCTTGCCGAACAGGTCATCGTCCTGCTGGTCGGGCATCAACACCTGGATGCGTTCCTCACGCGCCCGCTGCGCCGCGGCCGTGGCCGCGTCAGGAATGCCCAGCGACTCGCGCAAAGAGACGGGGGGTCTGCTACGTTGGTTCGTGTCGATGATAGTCACTGCGATACCTGTCCATTCAGCCGGCCGATCCGGCGTCTGCGCTCCGCTGGTCGAGTAGGCGTCTGCACTCCGTTGGTCGAGTAGGCGTCTGCACTCCGTTGGTCGAGTAGGCGTCTG